>NZ_KV821157.1:0-162473 GCF_001815595.1 Staphylococcus sp. HMSC070D05
TCACTTATCCAGATACTTTATGTCCCGGACTCATACTTATTTTTTAACTCCAAAGATTCACTTTATCTTTTTTAGCTTGCTGTTCATCTTTTTCAAATGTACTTCTATATTTACCGTTAGGTGAGAAGTATTTTTCACGAGCTAATCCTTTTTTAACTAATTCTTCGTTATACATCGTTTTTTCATCTAACCATACATAGGCTAATGTACGACCATAACGGTCTTCTTTTTCCTTATCATATTCTAAATACACATCTTTATTATTCAAATGTCGTTTGCTGTAATTAGAGGCTTCTTTCCCATAAGGTTGAACTGGTGTGTTAGGTTTAACCGTTTCTGGTGTATCAACACCAATTAAACGTACCTTAATTTGCTCACCATTTGATTTCTTAGCCACAAATGTATCTCCATCTACAACACGATCAACGTGAACTTTCTCTTTTCCTTTAAATTCTGTCTGTGTTGAATTAGATGAAGGATGCTGACTATCGTCTTTAAATGGCCCTGTATGATTTAAAAATTGAAATGCTAATACGCCAATAACAATGACAGCAAGAACAATTATTGTTAAATTTTTCTTTGAATTCATAGGTGCCCCCTATATTATATTTTTAATACTCAAATATAATATATAATACGTATTTAATGATCAATCAATACTTTCGACCTAAAAAGTCTACCTATATTAAATTTATTTTCAAAAAATGATTAATTGATATTCAACATGATATAATTATACATGTTAGGAGTGAAAGACATGAGCGAACGTAATGAAAATTTAGTCACGATGATTGCTGTTGTAATTGCTATTATTGTTGGCGTTATTTTACAAATCGTTTATAAACTGCCTATTATTGTTTCGGTTGTTATAGCAGTATTGTTAGGCATTTTAGTTGGATTTATTGTTTATATTATTCAAAGTATTATACGTAAACGAAAAGATAAATAAGGGAGTATCATACAACGTCACTCTCAATAAAAGACTGAATTGAAAACATTAAATATCATTCAATTCAGTCTTTTTTTATATTATTTTAAATTTTTTACTTACTTTTATATCCATCCTTTTTCTTTCGCCTGCTTCCAAGCATTAAACCGATTATCTGCATTTAATTTATCAATTATATTAGACGTATAATTTCTTACTGTTCCATCTGAGAGATAAAGTTTTTCTGCAATTTCTTTACTACTTAGATTATTTCCAATTTCACGTAATACAACTTGTTCTTTATGTGTTAAGGGATTAGATTCTTTAAATAAAGTAGTCATTAATGAAGTACTATACTCTTTTTCACCTTTCATGACGTTTTGGATAGTTTGTATTAAATCTTCTACTGAACGTTCCTTCAATACGTATGCATCTACATCATTAGCCACAGCTTTTTCAAAATAACCTGGTCTTTTAAATGTTGTTACAATAATGACTTTAGTATCTAATTTAAATTCTTTTATTTTAACTAATACTTCTAATCCTGTCAGTCCAGGCATTTCAATATCTAATATAGCAATATCTGGATAATACTTTTCAATAAACTCAAATGCGTCAACCCCATTACCACAGTCCTCAATCACTTTCATTTGGTCATTGAATTCAATCAGTTGAACCATTGCTTTTCGCAACATATATTGATCTTCTGCTATTATAATGCTAATCATTTAATATCCTCTCTTGGTATTATAATACGTATATGCATACCACTTTTATCTTTAATTTCTAGCTTTCCATTAAGAAATTGAACTCTATTTTCTATACTTTCTAACTTAATGTCTTCTGTATCGTTTAAACCTTTTCCATTATCTTGAATAATTAAGTAGAGTTCATTTTTTTCTTGTCTAACCTCACAACAGATTTTACTAGCATTTGCATGTTTAATGACATTATTGATTGCTTCTCTCAAAATCATTGATAGTATAGATTGCTTTGTTGGATTTAAAACATTTACCTTTCTTATATTTTTTAATTCAAATTGAATGTTTGCATCTTTTAAAACAGTTTTTATAGATTGAATTTCCTCTTCAAAACTTTGAGATTTTAAATTTTCAATAATATTTCTTACCTTAATTAAGGTATCTTTAGACATCTGATTAATCGCTAATATTTCATTTTTAGCTTTTTCTTGATTTTTATCAATCAACTTATATGCCAATTCTGATTTTAAACTAAGGCTTACAAATACATGCCCTAGTGTATCATGTAAATCTTGCCCTATACGTTGACGTTCTTGTTCTGCAATTAATGTATTAATATACTTATTTTTCTCTTCTATTTCTTTTTTTAATGCTCTATCTTTTTTAGTTTTAAAATTTCCTAGTGTAATAATTAAAATAACTAAATAAAAGATAATTAATACAGAAACATATTCTATTTGATAAAAACTTGTAATTGTGAGACATAAAAGCATTGCAATTATAAATGTAATAAATTCTTTAGACTTAATTGTTACTTCAAACATGAAAGGTAATGCAAATGCGCTAAAGAAAAAGAATAAGCTATTCATTGGATTAATAGTATAAACAAAATATATAATTCCTACATAATGAACCACTAATAGGCTATATTTTACGTTATTGTTAAATCGATAATAATATATTACTAACATAAGATACGACACAATGAAAATAGCTAAAACAATTAAATATACAGTTTGAGAACCTCGTTTTTCATTAAAGATGCTTATAATTGGAAATAACAAATATAAAAGCGTAGAAAGTTCTCCTAATCTAATACTCCATTTTCTTTTTTCCATCTAGTTCACTTCTTTTCTTTGGTTAATCCACATTGCAATAATTAAAAACATTATACTATATACAATTAAAGTAAATAATGAAGTAATGTTTAATCCTTGATTTTTAACTAATTCCAGTGCCAAATTTTTCAAATGATATGTTGGAGTAATTTTCGAAATTTTTTGTAACCAAATTGGAAATGTTTGAACTGGAAACCACAATCCTCCTAATATCGCTAACAACATATTAATTATGTTTGCTATACTATTTACCTTTTGTGTCTCATTAAATTGAGCGATTACTAATCCTAAGGTTAAAAATAAACTTGCACCTATCCATAACGAAACACCTGAAAGTAACCAATGTTGTATACTCATATTTACATTTTTATAAAGATGAGCAACAACAAATATTAAAAGAATAGATAATAAAAATAACAACATTGTTTTTATTACTTTAGTGATAAAATAGATTTTACTGGATAAGGGAGTAACCATTAATCGTTTAAACCAACCTGTATTTCTTTCTTCTATAATGTCTAAAGGAAATTGCATTAAACAAAAACTCATCAAACTAAACACTGTCATACTATACATATATTCTTTATAGAACTGCTGTTTCGCCTCTTCTGGTAAGTCTAGTAAAGAAGTAAATAATAAATAAAAGCCTACCGGTAATATGATTGATAAGAATGTAGTTAGTTTCTTTCGAAAAATAATTTTAAATTCTGTTTTTAATAAAGCGATATTATTCATTTTTAGTCCCTCCCTCTTTTACATCAGCAAATAAAATTGTTTCTAACAATGTTTGCTTTTCAATAGTAATGTCATTTAAATTTATATTTAATTTTTCCAAATAATATATTACTTTCTTAACATCAGATGTTTTAATTTTTAAAATAGTATCTTCAATTTTTACCTCAAAATAATTTGTTAAATTCTGTAAATTATTGTCTACTGTATTTGGCACTTTAATTATTGAATAGTGTTGATTGGTTAATATATTTCTAGGTGAATCATTTAACTTAATAATGCCTTGATCAAGAAATATAACTTTATCTGCCATTCGTTCTACTTCTTCAATATAATGAGAAGTATAAAAAATCGATACTTTTTCTTTTTTTAATTTACGCACAATTGACCAAAAATGTTCTCTCATTTCAATGTCCATTGCTGCAGTAGGCTCATCTAAAATGAGTAGCTTTGGCTTTCCTATTAAACATAATCCAAAATCTAATATTCGTTGTTGTCCACCAGATAAGTGATTTGCATACAGATTCAACTGGCTATCATTCAATTTTGTAATTTTTTTAAATTCATCTATTGAAATTGTATCCTTGTATAGTTGACAAAATAATTTATATAATTCCTTTACTTTTATTAACCTAGGAAAAGACGTTTTTTGAAATAATACACCAATATGATTTAAATTTAATACATGATTTATATCTATAATTTCTCCCGTTTCTGCTTTCAAATGATTAATTAAAATATTAATTAAAGTTGATTTTCCGGCTCCATTTTTTCCTATTAATGCAGTACTAATACCCTTTTCTATATTTAGAGATATGTTTTTCAATACTATCTTTCCATTATATCTTTTAGATAAATGTCGAATTTGAATCATAACTCATCACTTCCTTTTGTTAATATAAATAATTTATCAACAAACAAGTTATAATTTCAGATAAAAATGTCATTATTTTTAAGTGACATTTGTCACATTAATAAAACCGACAAAGCACAATGCTTTGTCGGTTTTATTAATTCTCACAAGATTGGTGATAATAATTTGGCAATATCTTCTTTAAATTTAATTGATAATGGCCGTTTTTTATATTTCTCAATTGTAAGTTGTTTAGATTTTTTAATATCTTCTTTATACGCCTCTTTTAACTTCTTAGCTAATTGTTCATCATATACGAATGCATTAACTTCAAAGTTCAATACAAAGCTTCTGTAGTCCATATTAGATGAACCTACACTACTGACTTCATCATCAATCATTAACATTTTAGAATGTATAAATCCATTTTGATACGTATACACTTTTACTCCATATTCAAGTAATTCAGCAACATTTGAAAATGTAGACCAGTAGACAAATGGATGATCAGGTTTACATGGAATCATTATGTTAACATCAACGCCAGTATTGGCTGCCATTTTCAATGCATTAATGTAAGCTCGATCTGGTATAAAGTAAGGTGTTTGAATATAAATAGATTTTTTCGCACTCATAATCATTTTGGTATATCCAAACTCAATTTGATGTAGTTCATATGCAGGTCCACTTGAACCAATTTGAATGGCTGAATGACCATCGTGTACTTTCTTTTTAGGAAAATACTTTTTATCATATTCAAATTGTGGACGATGTGCTTGAGAGTTCCAATCAAGAATAAATCTAATTTGAAGTGCATTTACAACATCACCTTGTACTCTTAAATGCGTATCTCTCCAGTATCCTAGTTTACCTAAACCTAAATAATCGTCACCTACGTTAAATCCACCAATATACCCGATTTGACCATCAATAACAATAATCTTACGATGGTTACGATTATTCATTCTAAAGTTAATAATTGGTAGTTTAGATGCAAAAAATGCTTCTACTTCTCCACCTAATGATTCAAAACGTTTAAATTTGTGACGTTTTAATTTTTTTGAACCCACATCATCGTAGAGTAATTTAACTTCTAAACCTTCTTTTAACTTTGTTTCTAGGGCATCGATAATTCGTTTGCCTAGACCATCGATTTCAAATCCAAAGTACTCTAAATGTATGTAATCTTTCGCATTATAAATATCTTCAATTACTTTATCATATAATTCATGACCATCAATAAATAAATCAATTGTATTGTCTTCAGTAATAAAAGCATCTTGTTTCTTTAATAGCATTCTTGCCATGTCTTGATGATTTTGTAGCTGCTTATTTTCTGTATGATAGTTATGATGATCAATTTTATGAGCTTGTTCATCGATCAAATCTTTATAAACATCTAGCTCTTTACCATTATTTTTCTCCATTTTTCTTTTTGAAACTGTTCTACCGAAAAATAGATAAAGAATAAATCCAAGCACTGGTAATACAAATAATACAAATATCCAAGCCCATGTCGAAGATGCACTACGTCTGTTACGCTCTAGAAAAATCAAAGTAAAAGCCAACACTAAATTGACTAAAAATCCAATCACTAAAATGATATTCAATATTGTGCCAATTTTAGGGCCAAAAAGACTTATCATAATTCTAAACTCCTACTTCTAAAATTCAAGTTTTATTTATCGGCTAATATTAAAAAGGCACTTAATATTTCTTCATTATTAGGAAATTGACGTTCTTCAATTTTATCAATTGAAACATTTAATAATTCATAGCGACTACCTTCTTCACTTGCTAAATATTGATTAATTTCATTTTCCAATTCTTCAATTGTTTGTTCTTGAATTCTTTTAAATTTTACTTTGCTCATTTGTAACACTCCATTTCATATATTTGTTTAAATCATAGTCCTTTTACATGTATTTATCAACTAAATTGTAAGAGAAATAGGATGTATTTTAAAAGCGCTTACATTTTTATTTTTATTCTCTTAAATTCACTTTTGTAAAAAGGTGGTGTATACTAAACACATTCTATTCGAATTTTCAGAATAATCAGTTTAGAATAAGCATAAGGAAGTTAGGGAGGAATTCGATGATATCTTTTGAAAATGATTACCTAGAAGGCGCACATCCAAAAATTTTACAACGTTTTATTGATACAAATTATATTCAAGCTTCGGGTTATGGGGATGATCAATTTTCAAAACAAGCCGCTGATCAAATTCGAAAAACGATTCAATGTCCTGAAGCCACTGTTCGTTTTTTAGTTGGTGGTACACAAACAAATCAAGTTGTTATTAATACTGTATTAAAGCCATATGAAGGAGTTATTTCAGCAGATACAGGTCATGTGGCAGTACATGAAGGGGGCGCTATAGAATTTAGTGGTCATAAAGTATTAGCAGTGCCATCTTATGAAGGTAAGATTTCACCTAAAGAAGTAAATACCTATCTTGAAACTTTTTATAGCGATTTCAAGCGTGAACATATGGTATTTCCTGGTATGGTATATATTTCTCATCCTACTGAATATGGAACGCTTTATAGCAAAGAAGAACTCAAGAATTTATCAGAAGTCTGTAAAGAACATAACATTCCATTATTTATGGATGGTGCACGATTAGGTTATGGTTTAATGAGTGACGAAACAGATGTCACAATTGAAGATATTGCTAATTACTGTGACATTTTTTATATTGGTGGTACAAAGATTGGTGCACTATGTGGTGAAGCGATTGTATTCACAAACAATAATGAACCTACACATTTCACTACACGTATTAAACAACATGGTGCCCTACTTGCTAAGGGACGTTTAGTTGGTATTCAATTTTTGGAATTATTTACTGATAACTTGTATTTTGAAATTAGTCGACATGCTATTAATATGGCGAATAAAATGAAGCAAGGATTTATCGATAAAGGTTATAAAGTGTATTTTGATTCTCCTACTAATCAACAATTTTTCGTATTAAGTGATGATAAGATTAAAGATCTTCAGAGTAAAGTGAAATTTGCAATTTGGGAAAAATACGATGATACACATCGTGTTGTTAGATTTGCAACAAGTTGGGCAACAACTGAGGAAAATATAGACAAACTTTTAGAATTAATTTAATTATTAATTTATTTAATATAGACCTTAAGATGACGTACTTTGGGTCTATATTTTTATGTTTACATAATATTTTTATAATTCATTCATATTTTACTGATATATTAAATAAAAATAGTCGATACATATTATGAAAAAATATTTAGTGGTAAGCGAGCATGAAAAACCAAAAAAACATACTTCTCAAAACATTGATAAAAAGAAAAGCAAGATAATAATAAAAATCAAAAAACATATCCTCTTATTAATCGATATTCAAAATGCTCCACTTAATCAAGATAAGACTCAAATTGCAAATAAGAATTAATCACCAATACCATTCAATACTATTCAAGATAATAATAGTAAACAAAATCAATATCATAATGAATGGTATTAACCACAAAGTAATGGTGATACGATTGGATACATTACATCTGATGATACACATATACTATAAGTAGATGTTTATTTCCGTCACAACAAAATAGTAAACAGAAAACTGATGACAATAATCATAACGAAATCCACAGAACTAAAGAAAGCTAAAAAGTTCGTGACCACGTAATCAATGGATATAATATCAAGTCAATGGGTCAAAGCAACATAAAAATTAATGTATATACGTTGTATTTATTTTCGGAATATTTCTAATCAAAAGATGTTTTCCTCATTTTTTATACTTATTCGTGATTATTATCTAAATTCTTATTATTCTGTCTTTATTTCATAATATTACTTTGAATGTTCAAAATAAAAATTAACACTAGAAGTTGATTTATAAACCAATATTGAGAATTAAATAAGAAGCTAAACGACCTATGATTAAACTAGAAAATTTTGAAACGTATATAAAGAATGTTTTTTAACTTTAGTTGCCCAATAGTTGCCCAGTTTCTCAAAATCGCTCTAATTTTTATGATTTAGTTGCCCAGTTTTCAAACAAAAAAGAAGCTAAGGCAAGTGCCTTAACTTCTTATATCCCTAAGTCTTTCCCCTTTTTGCTTAGCGATTAGTATTGTTTCATGTATTGATCGCGTTCCCATTCAGATACTTGAGTTCTGTAATAGTCCCATTCGATAGATTTAGAATTAATAAATTGATTATAGATGTGATTGCCTAATGCTTTTTTAACTGTATCGTTTTCACGCATTGCTTTTAATGCAGTATAAAGTGTAGATGGTAAATCTTGAATACCTACTGCTTCACGTTCTTCACGATTCATTTCATAAATATTTTGGTTTACTGGTTCTGGTACTTTAGTTTTGTTTTTAATACCGTCTAAACCAGCTTGTAAGATCGCAGCTAAAGCCATATATGGGTTAGCTGCTGGGTCAACTGAACGTACTTCAATACGAGTTGATAAACCTCTTGAAGTAGGTACACGTACTAATGGAGAACGGTTTTTACCACTCCAAGCAATGTAACATGGCGCTTCGTAACCAGGTACTAAACGCTTATATGAATTGACTAATGGGTTACATACTGCTGTAAATCCACGTGCATTATTTAAGATACCTGCAGTAAAGTGATAAGCATCTTCAGTTAATTGGTCTTTGCCGTTTGGATCAAAGAATGCATTTTCTTTACCTTTGAATAAAGATACGTTAAAGTGCATACCACTTCCATTTACACCAAATAATGGTTTTGGCATAAATGTCGCATGTAAATTATGTTTACGTGCAATTGTTTTAACAACTAATTTAAATGTTTGAATGTTATCACATGCTGAAATTGCATCTGCATATTTGAAGTCAATTTCGTGTTGACCCGGTGCTACTTCATGGTGACTTGCTTCGATATCAAAGCCCATATCTTCTAATTCAAGGACGATGTCACGACGACAATTTTCACCTAAGTCAGTTGGTGCTAAGTCGAAGTAACCACCATTATCATTTAATTCTAATGTTGGTTCACCTTTTTCATCCAATTTGAATAAGAAGAATTCTGGTTCAGGTCCTAAGTTGAAATCTGTATAACCTAAGTCTTCCATTTCTTTTAATATACGTTTTAAGTTCGTACGTGGATCCCCAGCAAATGGTTCACCATCAGTTGTATAAACATCACAAATTAAACGTGCTACTTTGCCTTGACCTGCTGTCCAAGGGAAGATAACCCAAGTATCTAAATCTGGGTATAAATACATATCTGATTCTTCAATACGTACGAAACCTTCGATTGAAGATCCGTCAAACATCATTTCATTATCTAACACTTTTTCTAATTGGCTTACTGGAACTTCAACATTTTTGATTGTACCTAAGATATCAGTGAATTGTAATCTTAAATATCTTACGTTTTCCTCTTTTGCAAATTTGCGAATATCTTCTTTTGTAAAAGTACGTTTTGACATGGTAGACATCCTCCAAGTTATTAATTAATAAATCGTGATAAATCGCCACGGTTTATCGGTAAAGCTTCACTGCGCGGTTTCTGAGTTGCATCTACAATCATTCTTTTTCTCGTTTCTTGTTCATCAGTAGTTAAGTGCCCTTGATTATTTGTAATTATTTGTTTAATACCTTTTAAATTAAAACCTTTTTCAATTAACGCTTTAATTTCTAACAGGCTCTCTAAGTCATTCATAGAGAATAACCTTTTATTTCCTTCGGTACGTTCGGGCTTAATGAGTTCATGTGTTTCATAATAACGTATTTGTCTTGCTGTGAGTTCTGTCAATTTACAAACAACACTCATAGAGAACACGGCCATATTACGTCTTATTGTATCGTTAGACACTATAACCTCACCCCTACTTTTGAACTTGTCTATAATTTAGCATAGTTTAATATGAAATACAAAAATATGTTAGGTTTTCTTACATGGAAATTAAATATTTCTTACATATAAACATAAAAGCCTATAGATACAGTTATCTACAGGCTTTTTACTATTTAAAAATTATTTTTTAAGGCATCTATACGATAGCGTATTCTTATTGTTAAGTTTTAAAAACTTAAGCTTCATTAATGGTTATCTTCCATATTTGCTTCAAAATCATCAAGTAATGCTCGAGCTTCATCTACAGTTTCTGTACTCATTAATTGATGTCGTAATTCACTTGCACCTCTAATACCTCGCACATAAATTTTAAAGAAACGTCGTAAACTTTTAAATTGTTGTGTGTCTTCATTTGAATGCTTTTCAAATAACTCTAAATGTAATCTAAATAAATCCAAGAGTTCTTTACTTGTATGTTCGCGTGGCTCTTTTTCAAATGCAAAAGGATTATGGAAAATACCTCTTCCAATCATAACTCCATCAATACCATATTTCGTCGCAAGTTCCATTCCTTTTTGTCTATCTGGAATATCACCATTGATAGTTAATAATGTTTGAGGCGCCACTTCATCGCGCATTTCTTTAATGGCTTCAATTAATTCCCAATGTGCATCGACTTTGCTCATTTCTTTACGTGTGCGAAGATGGATAGATAAGTTTGCAATGTCTTGCTTAAACACATGTCTTAACCATTCTTTCCATTCCTCTATATTATAATAACCTAGACGTGTTTTAACACTAACAGGTAATCCACCTGCCTTGGCTGCTTGAATAATTTCAGCTGCTCTTTCTGGTCGTAAAATTAACCCAGACCCTTTACCCTTTTTGGCAACATTTGCGACAGGACAGCCCATATTTAAATCAATACCTTTAAAGCCCATATCTGCTAAACCAAAGCTCATTTCTTTAAATTGTTCTGGCTTATCACCCCATATATGAGCAACCATAGGCTGTTCATCCTCACTGAATGTTAAACGCCCTCGTACACTATGTATCCCTTCTGGATGACAAAAACTCTCCGTATTTGTAAATTCAGTAAAAAATACATCCGGTCTCGCTGCTTCACTTACTACATGTCGAAAAACAATGTCTGTCACGTCTTCCATCGGCGCTAAAATGAAAAATGGACGTGGTAATTCATTCCAAAAATTTTCTTTCATAATTGATTTAAACCTTCTTATTCATTAGTATCTCGCATAATTAACCATGATATATTATCATAAAATAAATCCATATACAAAAGGAAATTCATTCTCATTATTTTTATTACTATCTATTTTTGAATATTTTGTTATACTACTTAAATTAAATTCTGTTCTTTTAAATTCATTACTGCACGTGTTACTGCAATTTTAACATGTTCATAAGTTAGACCACCTTGCACATATGCCTCATAAGGCGGACGAATCGGACCATCTGCTGATAATTCAATAGAGGAGCCTTGCACAAATGTTCCTGCTGCCATGATGACATCATCTTCATAACCAGGCATATAACTAGGTTCAGGACTAAAGTGTGCATTAATTGGTGAAGCATGTTGAATACTTTGACAAAATGCAATCATCTGTTCTTTTGTATCAAATTGAACGGTTTGAATTAAGTCTGTACGCTTAGCATCGTACTTGGGTACTGTGTTCATATTCATTTTTTCAAGAAGTAAACTTGTAAATAGTGCGCCTTTTAAGCTTTGACTCACTACATGCGGTGCTAAAAAGAATCCTTGATACATTTCTTGCAATGAAGATAATGAAGCACCCGCTTCTTTACCAATACCAGGTGCAGTTAAACGATAACCACAACGTTCTATTAAATCTTTTCGTCCTGCAATGTAACCACCAATTTTTGCTAATCCACCACCAGGATTTTTTATTAATGATCCTGCAATTAAATCTGCGCCCACTTCTATTGGTTCTCGATGCTCTACAAACTCTCCATAGCAATTATCTACAAAAATAATTACATTTGGATATCGTTGTTTAATTTGAGAAATAGCATTTTCTATTTCATCTACTGTAATTGAAGGGCGTTGTCCATATCCTTTTGAACGTTGAATAGCTATAACTTTCGTTTGTTTCGAAATAGTATTTAAAACAGTTTCAATATCAATCATTCCATCTTTTAATGCAACTTCTTTATATGTCACGCCATGCTCTTTTAGACTTTCAATACCATTGCCATTAACACCAATCACTTCAAGTAAGGTGTCATAGGGACTACCTGTAATGTACATCAGTTCATCGTCATATTTGAGTGTACTTTGCAATGCTAATGTAATGGCATGAGTACCTGAAATAATTTGAGGTCTAACAATTGCATCTTCTGCTTTAAACGTATAAGCATATATCTCTTCTAAATGATCACGTCCAAAATCATCATAACCATATCCTGTAGAACCTACTAAATCATTCTCGCTCGCTTTAACATGATGAAAAGCATCAAGAACCTTTTCCTGGTTAATATAAGCAGTTTCTTCAATTTCTTTAAAAAAGGGTGTTAACGTTTTTTCTACTTCAGAAACGATGTGTTGAATATCCGACATGCAATTTATCCTCCTTTGTATATAATTATTTTCTATATCCTGTAACGATATAACTTTCATTATTCTCATCAAATTTCATTTCTTCGATAAGTGTATGTTGTTTTAAAAAATATAATCTATCTGCCTCTTCACTAGATACAGTTTCTACGTAATATGACAAAGTCGCTTTTATTTGATCAAACAGTAACTGTTTCACTTTTAATTTATCTTCACTATTACGACTTGATACAAATACAGATGGGTGATCTGATACCGGTACATCAGTTTCTTCAGAACATTGATCTTTTTTATTAAAAATAATCGCTTGTGGAAGGTCATCCATATGTAAGTCTTTTACCAATTGATTAACCGTATCATATTGAGCACGATATTCTGGATGGCTTGCATCAACGACATGTAGAAGTAGATCTGCGCTTTTTGCTTCTTCTAATGTCGACTTAAATGCTGCTACTAACGTTGTAGGCAATTTTTGAATGAAGCCTACAGTATCAGAAATAATTAAATTAAACCCATCATTAATTTGTATTTGTCGTGTTTTAGGGTCAAGTGTAGCAAATAGTAAATCTTTTTCAAAAGTCGTTTCATTTGCTAAAACATTAAACCAAGAAGATTTTCCAGCGTTGGTATAGCCAATAAGTGCAATTTGAAATACTTGATTTTGTTCGCGTTGATTACGATATCTTTCACGGTGTTCGACTACTGTTTTAAGTTGATGTTTAATCTCATTCATACGTGTTCTAATATGACGTCTATCCATTTCTAATTTTGTTTCACCAGGACCACGCGTACCAATTCCCCCGCCTAAACGAGATAAACTTTTTCCATGTCCTTGTAATCTAGGGAGTAAATAATCGAGTTGAGCTAATTCAACTTGTAATTTGCCCTCTCTACTACGCGCTCTTAAAGCAAAAATTTCAAGAATGAGCTGTGTTCTATCGATAATTTTAATGCCCAAATTATCATTTAATGTTTTTGATTGTGCCGTTGTTAACTCATCATTTGTCACAACAACATCGATGTCATGAAATTCTATAAAAGCTTTAATTTCATCAATCTTACCTTTGCCAACATAATATTTATAATCAAATTGATCTTTATTTTGAGTGACTTGTCCTTTAACATCTAATTGACAAGTCAATGCTAAAGCTTCTAATTCTTCCATTGTAGATTCAAAATTATATTGATGATCACTTTGAGCATGTACACCAACTAATACAGCAGTTTCTAGCTTTTTCTTTGTATCATAAGTGTGTTGCTGAGCCATGATATACATCTCCTTTTTTAGCATGTCTTACATATTCTATCATAGAGCAAGTTTAAAGACTAACGACTAAAACTATGTTAAATTAAAGCTAAGTTGAAAGGGTGATAGTATGGAAAATATTTATGATTTTGAAGTTCAAAAATCTAATGGTGAAAATTATAAATTAGATGTATATAAAGGCAATGTTATGCTTATTGTTAATACAGCGAGTGAATGTGGATTTACGCCACAATTTGAAGGATTACAAGAATTATATAATAAATATAAGGACCAAGGATTTATTGTTTTAGGTTTCCCATGCAATCAGTTTGGTGGTCAAGAACCTGGTTCTGGTGCTGAAGCAAATCAAAATTGTAAAATTAACTACGGTGTCACATTCCCTATTCATGAAAAAATTGACGTTAAAGGTGATAACCAACATCCATTGTTCCATTATTTAACAAGTCAAGCTAAAGGTATGTTAAGTGAAAAAATTAAATGGAATTTTACTAAGTTTTTAGTTGACCGTGAAGGTAATGTTGTTCAACGATTCTCACCTCAGAAAAAACCTGCTCAAATTGAAAAAGATATTGAAAAACTTCTATAAATTAAATAAAAGCTTCAATATAGATTACTATGTCATAGACAATCGTTCTATATTGAAGCTTTGCTTTATTACAAACATTTCCTTTACTTGTTCAAAAGTGCAAAAATTGATGAGAATTTTGCAAGCTACGTATAAATTTCGACCGTGGACTACGCTCTAAAAGCTAGTAACTTGGCACTTTAATTACAACTTATTCTTCACCTTCGCCTGTAGCTTCTGAATCAGTAGATTCTGTATCCACAGTAAAAGTGCTGATCGCATGTTTGTAAATCAAATGTTGTTTGCCTTGAGAAACTAAGCTAATCATGTATTTATCAAAGTCTTCGATAACGCCTTTCATTTGAAAGCCATTTAAGAAAAATACAGTAACTTCCGTTTGTTCTGCTTTAAAGTTCTCTAGTGCTTGATCTTGGATGTTTTGGTTTGCAATCATGTTTAGAACTCCTTTTATTTATTTGGGTTGTAATCTCATCTAACATCATTTGAAGTGACATTGTCTCTCTATCAAACCATTGAACATTCATTTTGTTTTTAAACCATGTGAGTTGTCTTTTCGCATATTGCCTTGAATGTTGTTTCAATAATTCTACAGCTGGTTCTAATTCCATTTCTCCTTTTATAACAGGGACAAGTTCTTTGTAACCAATTGCTTGCATACTCTGACTAGACTCAAAACCTTGTTCAACTAGTGCTTTCACTTCATTAAATAATCCGTGGCCCAACATAATATCAACACGTTTATTTATTCTTGTATATAATGTTTTGCGCGACATTTCAATCCCTACTAATAATGTATCATAATTTTCTGTAAATTGTTGAACTTTCTTTCGAGAACTTAAAAGTTTTTTTGTTTTTAAGTAATATTCAATCGCTCTAAGTACTCTTTTTCTATTATTTGGATGAATATCTTTAGCTGATGTTTCATCAAACGATGCTAAATAACGATGCAAGTCATCATTTTTTAATTGATTTAATGCATCTATTTTTTCTTTTACTCTCAATTCTTTTTCTACTGATATATTTTCATCATCAAATGGATAATCGTAAATTAAAGATTGAATATATAAACCTGTACCTCCTGCAATAATAGGTACTTTACCTCTTTTTGTAATATCTTCAATAAGCACTTCTGCTCTTTTTTTAAATTCGTATGCAGAGAATGATTCATTAGGATTTAAGATATCTATTAAATAATGGGGTATCCCTTCCATTTCTGTTTCCGTTACCTTTGCAGTACCTATATTCATTTGACGGTATACTTGCATCGAATCGCCACTAATGATTTCTCCATTCATTTTTTTAGCTAATTCGATACTCAATTCTGTTTTACCCGAAGCTGTCGGTCCTACAATGACTACTAGAAAAGGTTTTTTTGATGCTTGCAATGATTACGCCTCACTCTGATTATTTTTCAATACTTGTTTTTGAATCCAATCAAACATATGATTCCATATCATTTGTTGATCAACTTCAAATAATATTTCATGTCTTCTATTTGCATAAAGCTGTACCGTAATATGTTTAATCCCAGCTGTTTTAAATTTTCTGGCCAAGGATTTTATGCCTCTGCTATACTCTCCAAAAGGATCATTTTTTCCTGAAATCATCAATACTGGTAACTGTTTATTCATTTTTTTTAATTGACTATAATTTGCAGTACGTGTCATATATTTTACTGTTTCATAAATTAATTGGTTTGAAACTAAAAAGCCGGTATACTCATCGTTTACAAATTTATCAACTTCTGTAGATTGTGATGAAAGCCAGTCACTTTCAGTTCGTGGTTGATCAATCTTCTTGTTAAATGATTTGTAAACGAGTTGATTGACCCATTTTAAGCGATTACGTTTCCCAGTAAAAATAGAAATTAATTTCAAACTAATCCCTGCAGGAATTCCTTTCCATTTAGGATATTGTCCTGTTCCAGTTAATATCAATCCATTTGCAAAATTTGGATAAGTTTCAACGAATAAACGTGCAATAATAGATCCCATTGAATGGCCTAATACAATATAGGGTAATCCTTTCTCACTATCATATAAAGTTTGTGCAATTTCAAACGCATCTTGAACGACTTGATTCATGCTGTCGTAATGTCCACGTTCTTTCTCATCAATCTCTTTTCCATGTCCTCTATGATTATGTCTAATCACATCATAGCCTTGATGCGTTAAAGCATTAACAAGTGTTTCGTATCGATCCATATGTTCGGCCATACCATGAAATATATGTATAATACCATAAGTCGCTATGTTTGCTTTATCTACTTTAACTTCTAAAGTTGTTCCATCTTCTACAGTTATTTTATAAGCACTTTGCCCCACGTATATGCCTCCAATCTCTTTCTATAATGGTATGTTAACAACGTACTATTTCTACTAATATACCTATACTCTTTAATGTTATCAAATAGTTTGTCACTTTTTAATAGGTTATATATACTTTAAATTCAAAAATTTTATATAAATATAAAAAACTGAGATTGAGTGCTTTTACCCAATCTCAGTTAATATACTATTTAACTACATTTATTTTTCTGCAGGTTGATGATTACCATGTGTTGCTTCTTCAATAGCTTCATCAACTTCTTTAGAAAATTCATTTTTTTGTTCAGCAGTATAATTTAATAATTTATCTAATTCGTCAATAATTGCTTGTTTATATTGTTTAACTGTATTGATGTCAAAGTATAATTTACCAGTACGACGAATTAAGAAATCCGTTGGTTTATATACCATTTCGTTTTGTACACTATAAACTAACTGAACGTATAATTCTAATGGCATATTTAAATCTTTTTCATTAGTTAATTGTGCAATTGCGAATAATTTATCTACATTTGAACCGTATTTTGAAGCTAAATTATGAGCCACATCTGTGCTTAATCCAAGTGCTTTTCCTTCTTGGACTTTACGATTTACGTAGTTTTCAAAGTTTTTACTACCACCAACATCTCCACCAGAAATAGGTGTATGTTTAGTTTTGCTATCCACAAATTTTAGACCGTATTCTTGTTTTAAACGCTTAGCTAATAAATCAACAATTTCTAATGCCATATGACGATATCCAGTTAATTTACCACCAGCAATGGTCAATAATCCTGATTTACCTTCCCAAATTTCATCTTTACGTGAAATTTCTGAAGGATCTTTTCCATCTTCTAAAATTAATGGACGTACGCCAGCCCAAGTTGATTCAATATCAGCGTCTGTAACATGCACATCAGGGAACATATAATTAATTGCATCAATTAAATAGTCTCTATCTTCTTGGTTAGTTAAAGGTTTTGTTTTTTCATTATTATAGAATGTATCAGTAGTACCTACATATGCTTTACCTTCACGAGGAATAGCAAAAATCATACGACCATCTTTTTCAGTATCAAAGTAAACCGCTTGACGTAATGGGAATTTTGATTGATCGATAACTACGTGAACACCTTTTGTCAAACGTAATTGTTTATTGTTACGTGTATAATCTTTCTTTCTCACTTCGTCTACCCATGGACCAGCAGCATTGATTACTTTTTTAGCATTGATTTGATACTCTTCACCTGTAATCATATCTTTTACTTTAATGCCACTTACTTTATTTTTAGCATCGTATACAAAGTCAGTAGATTTAGTGTGATTAATGACTTCAGCGCCTTTTTCAGCAGCACGTTTCATCACTTCAATTGTTAAGCGGGCATCATCAGTACGATATTCTACGTAGTAACCGCCACCTTTTAAACCATCTTTTTTCACAAGGGGTTCTTTATTTAAAGTAGCTTGTTTAGATAACATTTTTTTACGTTCATGACGTTTAACACCTGCTAAACGATCGTACATTGTTAACCCAATATTAGTTGTGAATTTACCAAATGTACCCCCTTTATGCATCGGTAATAACATCCATTCAGGAGTTGTTACGTGGGGACCATTTTCATAAACTATTGCACGTTCTTTACCTGTTTCAGCAACAACTTTGATTTGTGCTTGTTTCAAGTAACGTAAACCACCATGTACTAATTTAGTTGAGCGAGAACTTGTACCTTGCGCAAAGTCTTGCATTTCTACTAAAGCTACTTTCATACCACGTTGTGTAGCATCTAATGCAATACCTGCACCAGTAATTCCTCCGCCAATAACTACAACGTCAAATTCTTTATTTCTTAAATTCTTTTTAATTAAGTTCCTATTAAAAGTAGATAATGCCATAATATACCCTCCAAAATTTATATTAAAAAAAGAGAGACCTATACACACAGAAGCATACTGCATGATAACAGGTCTCTCAAATCTCGACTAATGTATTAACTTAATTACATCATAACATATTCTTTGTAACTAAGCCATAATTAAAAGTTAATCTTCTAATTTAAAGACCTGAGTAGCTTCTACTGCTTTCTTCCAACCTTTATATAACTTAGTTCTTGTTTCTTCAGACATTTCTGGATTAAATTCTTTTTCTAATTTCCATCTATCAGCAATGTCTTTTTTATCTTCCCAAAAGTCTACAGCCAAACCTGCTAGATAAGCAGCTCCGAGTGCTGTTGTTTCTTGAACTTCCGGACGTTCAACTGATGTATCAACAATATCTGCTTGGAATTGCATGATAAAGTTATTTTTTACTGCGCCACCATCAACACGTAAATTATTTACTTCAAGTCCTGAATCTTTAGACATTGCTTCCATAACATCACGTGTTTGATAACATAAAGATTCTAATGTTGCTCGAATGAAATGTTCTTTTTCAGTACCACGAGTTAATCCGAAAATCGCCCCACGTGCTTCAGAATCCCAATATGGTGTACCAAGTCCTACGAATGCAGGAACAAAGTAGACATTATCAGTAGAATTAACACGTGTCGCATAGTTTTCAGTTTGCGGTGCAGAATTAATAATTCTTAAACCATCACGTAGCCATTGAATTGCTGATCCAGATACAAAAATTGATCCTTCAAGTGCATAGTTTACTTTACCATCAAGACCATAAGCAATTGTAGTTAACAATCCACTTTCAGACGTTACAGGTTCTTCACCAGTATTCATTAACATGAATCCGCCAGTACCATACGTATTTTTCACATCACCACGTTCAAAACAAGCTTGACCAAATAATGCTGCTTGTTGGTCACCAGCAATACCAGCAATTGGTACTTCTTGACCAAAGAAGTGATAATCTTTAGTATGTGCATAAACTTCACTAGATTCTTTAACTTCTGGAAGTATTGCTTTAGGAATGTCTAGTAATTCTAATAATTCATCATCCCATTTAAGTTCATGAATGTTATACATTAATGTACGGCTGGCATTTGAATAGTCTGTAATATGTGCTTCTCCACCAGACAGTTTCCACACTAACCAAGTATCGATAGTTCCGAATAATAAATCTCCATTTTCTGCTTTTTCTCTTGCACCTTTAACATTATCTAATATCCATCTGACTTTTGTTCCAGAGAAGTAAGGGTCTAATAATAAACCTGTTTTATTACGAAATGTCTTTTCATGACCTTGTTCTTTTAATTCATTACAAATATGTTGTGTTTGACGAGATTGCCAAACAATTGCATGATAAATTGGGCGGCCTGTTTTCTTATCCCAAATGACCGTAGTTTCACGTTGGTTAGTAATACCAATACCTTTAACTTGTTCAGGATCAATTTCATTTTCATTTATCACTTCAGCCATTACTGCTAATACTGATGTCCAAATTTCATTAGCGTCATGCTCTACCCAACCAGATTTAGGAAAGTATTGTTTAAATTCTCTTTGCGCAACGCCTTGGATTTGTCCTTCTTCATCAAATAAAATTGCTCTAGAGCTAGTTGTGCCCTGATCGATTGACATGATGTATTGTTCCATAATTTTTCTCCTTCTTCCATTCTGACTGTATGTGTTAAGTATCCTTTGAGTCACATAGTCAATATATTATATGATTTAAAATTAAATTTTTACTATTAATAAATCGATTCAATATCTTTATGTTTATTTGATTTATTAAGCGCTAAACCAATAAGTAATGTAACAATCACAACTACAATGCTAACACCACTCATAAAAGTAAATTCATTTTTATAAAAAACCTGATAAATCACAGCACCTATCATACCGCCAGCAATTGGTCCTAGTACTGGTACAATAGCATACCACCAATTAGATCCACCTTTACCAGCAATTGGTAAAATCGCATGTGCAATTCTTGGTCCTAAGTCACGAGCTGGATTAATAGCATAACCTGTAGGTCCACCTAAACTTAAACCTATTGCAATAATTAAACTACCCACAATTAATGGATTTAATCCATCTGCAATTTTGTTTACCCCAATAAATAAAATCCCTAAACTTAAAATAGCTGTTCCAATAATTTCACTTAAAAAGTTAGCAAAATAATTTTTAATAGCAGGTGCAGTGGAGAATACGCCTAATTTTGCACCTTGCTCTGTAGTTGCCTTCCAATGTGGCAAATACATTAACCAAACAAGTGTAGCTCCCACAATTCCTCCAACCATTTGACAAACAATATATCCAGGTACTTTTACCCAGCTAAAACCTCCCTCAACTGCTAAAGCAATTGTCACAGCTGGGTTTAAATGGGCTCCAGAAAATTGTCCTACTGCATAAACCCCCATAGTTACAGCTAAGCCCCATCCAGCGGCAATAACGATCCAATCAGATTCTTGTCCAGCGCTACGTTTTAAATTTACATTTGCACATACGCCTCCACCGAACAAAATAAGAATGGCCGTGCCTAAAAACTCTGCTAAATAAGCATTCATGTTTTAACCTCCTACAAGGCAAAAAGACTTCTACAAACTATAATATAATTAGGTTTGCAGAAATCTCTTCATCTCTCATTCAAATATTAACTTGTATAAATCATACAAAATAATTGTAAGCGTTGTCAATATCTTTTGTAAAAAAATTGTCACAAATTATTTTTTAGATTAAAACAGCGTTATAATTATTTTTTAATAATACATAAAAAACCTGAGACTTTAATTTTTGTCTCAGGTTAAAAATATAATTTCTACCATAGTTTTCTATTACTTGTGGTTACATAACTTGCACCACTATTAATCGCATTAGTCACTTCTTTTTCTTCTTCGATTAAGCCACCTGCTATAATTTTAGCAGTCGTTGCTTCCCTTACATTTTCAACAATTTTATGAGCAATACCTGGTAGTACTTCAACATAATCTGGATCCACTTTTTTTATGAGTTGTATACTACGATTGAGTGCTTGACTATCAATAATAAAAACTCTAAAAATAGTAAGTACATTTAATGATTTTGCTTTTTGAATGACTTTAGTTTTTGTTGAAACAATCCCTTTTGGTTTATAAGTTTGAATGATATATTCACATGCATACTCATCATGTGCCATTCCTTTAATTAAATCAATATGAATATATGCTTCAATGTCATATTTTTTAAGTAACTCTATAATACTTCTTAAATGACCTACATGCATATCTAAAAGGACACACACTTTATAATCCGTTTGAGTTAATTTCTCTAAATCTTTCATATTTCGAATTGCTGGTAGTACGTGTTCTTTCATTTCTATGCATCCCTTCTACATTACTCGTTTAAATAATTTCTCTAATTCATAATTTGAAAAGTTAATAATAATCGGTCTACCATGAGGACAAGTAAATGGATCTTCCGCTTCTCTTAATTGATCAATTAAATCTGACATTTCATTCTTTTTCAAGTAATGGTTTGCTTTAATTGACTTCTTACAACTCATCATAATAGCTGCGTCTTCACGCATTTTTTTAACGTCAATTTTTTTATGATTTAATACTAGTTCAATCATATCTTTAATAATTTCCTCTGCTTCCACTTTAGGAAACCATACTGGATAACTATTTACAATATAGTCATATCCACCAAAATGTTCTAAATGGACTCCTACTTTATCAAGTTCTTCTCGATATTGATCAATAATTAATTGCTCGTCTTTTGAGAAGTGAAATGTTAAAGGAATTAACAAATCTTGTACTTCATTTGATACTTCGCCTATCTTTTCTCTGAAATATTCGTATTTAATACGTTCTTGAGCAGCATGTTGATCTATCATAAACATTCCATTTTCATTTTGAGCAATAATATAGGTACCGTGTACTTGGCCAACTACTTCCATATATGGCACACGTCGAGACGGTGTTGAACTTACTTTACCTTTAATATCTTGTTCTTCTTGATTTGTAACATTCTCTTGAAAGTCATTATTTTCATCATAATTATAAATATTGGTTTCATCATGTCGACTGTTATCAATTGAAGATTCGGCACGATCTAAACTATTTAAAATATCTTTTTGAATGTCGAAGTAATCTTTATCCATACTACGTTTATTATTATAGACACTAGAATTTTCGTTATCTTCTCTAGCGTAAGAATCATCAGAGGTATGTTCTTCATCATATTGATGACTTAATGTTGAAAAGGTATTGTTAGTCGACATGTTGGTGTCATTTTTATTTTCTAATTGTTTTGCCTGATTTGAAATATTTTGTTGTTTTTGTTCAAAATCGATTTTTTGCTGTTCAAATGTGTGCAATACTTTATTTTTTTTAGGTGTTCGATCTAAATCATTTTTAGGAATTAATATTCTATCTTTAAATGCATATCTAATTTTTTCAATAATTAAATTATAAAGTTGTTCTTCTTTTGAAAGTCTAACTTCAAGTTTTGTTGGATGCACATTGACATCTACTAAAATTGGATCCATTTCTATATTGATATAGCAAATAGGATAACGACCTATGGTTAGAAGTGTATGATACCCTTCAGTAATAGCTTTATTTAAAGCAAAATTTTTGATATATCGACCATTAATAAAAATTGAAATATAATGTTTATTACTACGAGAATGTTCCGGTTTAGCAACAAATCCTTCTAAATGATAGTCACTCGTATCTCCAGAAATGTGAACCAAATCTTTTGCAACTTTAATACCATATATTTCAGCCATCACTTCATTTGTTCTTCCAGAGCCATTCGTTTTTAGCATCGTTTTTCCATCAGATATAAGGGAAAAGCGAATGTTTGGATGACTCATTGCCATTCGATTAACAATATCTGTAATTTTTCCTAATTCTGTATATAAACTTTTAATATATTTTAACCGAGCTGGCGTATTATAAAATAATGCTTCTACTTTAATATCTGTTCCTTTTTTGGCTTTTGCTGGTTTTTGAGATAATATTTCACCATTTTCAGCATAAATTTCATGACCATTTTCATTATCCGTACACGTTTTAAGTGTCACTTTAGCTACAGATGAAATACTGGCCAGTGCTTCACCTCGAAACCCTAATGTTCTGATATGAAACAAATCATCATCATCAATTATTTTACTGGTAGCATGCCGATGAAAAACAAGTTGCAAATCATCTCGCTCAATTCCAGTTCCATTGTCTACTACACGAATTGAGGAAATACCTGATTGTTCTACTTCTATATTAATTTCAGTCGCTTTAGCATCAATCGCATTTTCAAGTAGTTCTTTTACTACTGAACTAGGACGTTCAACCACTTCTCCTGCAGCAATTTTATTTGCTAAAGATGTTTGTAATTCTTTAATTTTACCCATGGATTAACACCTCTATCTTAACTGATTTTGTAATTCGCTTAACTTAAGTAATGCTTCAATAGGTGTCATATTTGAAATATTTAAATTTTTAATTTGTGTCTCTATTTCACTTTGTGTTTCATTCGAATTAAATAAGTCAAAACTTGTTTGTTCAAACACATCTGTTTGTTTAATAGTTGAGTGTTCTTCCTTATTAATTAAATGATTATTATTTTCAATATCTTTAGAGTTGTCATTATACTGTTTACGATTGGCATTCTCATTTGATGATCCATTTTGTTCAAACGCATTTAAAATAACTTGAGCTCTTTCAATTACTTTCTCAGGAAGATTTGCTAGTTTAGCAACTTGAATACCATAACTATCATCAACGGCACCTTCCTTAACTTTATGAAGGAAAATAAGTTCACCTTGATACTCGTCTGCTGCTACATGTACATTTTTCAAACTAGATAGTTGTTGATCTAATGTTGTTAATTCATGATAATGGGTTGAAAAAAGCGTCTTAGCGTGTGATGTTTCAGCTACATATTCAATCATAGCTTGCGCTAGAGATAAGCCATCATATGTTGACGTTCCTCTCCCGATTTCATCAAAGATGATTAAACTATCTGCTGTTGCGTATGTTAATGCTTTTTGTGCTTCTAGCATTTCAACCATAAAGGTACTTTTACCGGATACTAAATCATCTGCTGCACCAATTCTTGTGAAAATTTGATCGAAAATAGGTAATATTGCATTATCACATGGCACATAAGCGCCCATTTGTGCCATGATACTAATGATTGCCACTTGACGCATATAAGTTGATTTACCGGACATATTTGGGCCAGTAATCAAGTAAATAAAGTTATTTTGATCAAGATAACAATCATTTGGTACATAATCATTATAATCCATCACGCGTTCTACAACGGGATGTCTAGAATTTTCTAAGTTTAATGTCTTATCATCACTAAATTTTGGTCTAACATAGTTATATTTTTGTGCAATTTCTGCAAAGCTTTGTAGACAATCAAGCTCTGATATTACTTTTGCCTGTCTTTGTAATCTTTCAGTATATGATTTAACATGCTCTCTCAATCGAATAAATAGTTGATATTCTAATTCAATTGCTTTGTCTTCTGCACCTAAAATAATATCTTCTTTTTCTTTTAGTTCGTCTGTAATAAATCTTTCTGCATTAGATAAAGTTTGTTTACGATGATAGCCATGCTCGCTTGGTTCGAAATCTTGAAGATTAGCACGTGTGATTTCAATAAAATAACCAAAAACTTTATTGTAGCTAATTTTTAAAGATTTAATACCGGTTCTTTCACGTTCTTTCGCTTGAAGTTGTGCGAGCCAATCTTTTCCATTTTTAGATGCTTCTAAATACTCATCTAGTTGTTTACTAAATCCTTGTTTGAACAGCCCCCCATCTTTAACTGAAATAGGTGGTTCTTCTACTAAACTATCTTCCAAGACTTTCAGTAGATCTTCTAATGGTTCTAATGTGCTAAACTGCGTTGTTGTCACATTATCCATTTGTTCAAGAAGTGATTTAATATTTGGAATCTCAGAAATAGAATGTTTAAGTTGTATCAAATCTCGAGCATTTACATTTCCATAACTTACTCGTCCTACTAATCTTTCAATATCATATACTTGATTAAGGTAACCTCTTAGAGTATCTCTTTCTATAAAATGGTCAATAAATGATTCTACGATATCTAATCGTTGTTCAATATTGTCTTTATGAATAAGTGGGCGATCAATCCACTGTTTCAAGCATCTTGCGCCCATAGGTGTTTTTGTTTCATCCATTAACCATAACAATGTTCCTTTTTTACTTTTTAAACGTATGCTTTCAGTAAGCTCTAAATTGCGTTTTGCATAATAATCCATTTTCATAAAGTCAATCGCTGCATAGGTTATCACGTCTTCAATATGAGACAAATCTCTTTTTTGAGTATGATGAATATAATCTAACAACAATTGTGTTGTCAAAAACATTAAATTATTTTCTAATGTATTGACACTATATTCCATATCAGAAATTTCTTCTCTAATTGTAATCGTTTCTGTAGTAAGTGAAATTTGTTTTTTTAAACCTTCATTTATGTCTTCTCGTACTACAATTTCATTTGGGTTAATCGTAATGATTTCATTAATTAACGTACTTTCATCTTCAAAATTAGTAGCTTTTAATTCACCAGTAGAAACATCACAATAACTTAATGCGTATCCATTTTCATTCTGAATGAAGCTAAGAATATAATTGTTTTGATTTTCATCCATTCCCTCTTGTTCCATCATTGTTCCAGGTGTGACTATTTTAACTACTTCTCTTTTAACCATACCTTTAGTTTGTTTTGGATCTTCCATCTGTTCACAAATAGCAACTTTATATCCATTGTTAATAAGTGTTTCAATATAGCTATTTGCTGAGTGATACGGAACACCACACATTGGAATTGGATTTTCTTTTTTAGCATCTCTTTTAGTTAAGGTAATTTCTAATACTCTAGATGCTTCTTTAGCATCTTCAAAGAACATTTCATAAAAATCGCCTAATCTAAAAAACAATAAGCAATCTTGATATTGAGATTTTATTTTTAAATATTGTTGCATCATAGGTGTCACATTAGCCATATTTTTTCACAACCTTACTGATATATACTTTTTTCTTCTCACATTTTAACTTGTATATTTTAACATATGTCATACTGAAGCGCTCGTTATCTAAATTAGAATATTATTCTACAACTTAAAAATAAAAGATTATCATCTCTTTACTACGATTAATAAGCATTAAACTTATTAATCGTATGAAATGATAATCTTAAGTAAAATATTTATTTGAATTTATCTAATAATCCACGTTTCTTTAACACTATTAGTAAGATATAACTAATCGCTGCACCAAGAAAACTTGAAACTACAAATACAAGCATTAATGGTTTGATAAAGAAATGTTGCAAACCTAATATCCAAGATAGTGGAATGCACATTAAACTACCAATGATTCCAGTTCCAATCACTTCTCCAACTGCAGCCATAAATATGTGCTTTCTATACATATAGAAGATGCTAGCTAGAAACACACCAATCATACTACCAGGAAAGGCAAATGCACTGCCAGTTCCAAATATTATTCTTATCAAAGAAGAAATCAAAGCCTGTGCTAAACCGTACCATGGTCCTACAAAAACAGCACATAGTACATTTACAAAATGTTGTACTGGGGCTGCTTTTACTGGACCTAAAGGTATAATAATAAAACTACTAAATACGACATTAAAAGCAATAAGTAAAGCTGTAATGGTAAGTGTTTTAGTTTTCATCTTTGAATATTCCCTTCTGTTTATGAGTCGTGATGTGCTTTTTCATTATGCTGATTTAAACTTTGTTCCATAGTAGAAACCATCAATTGCAACAACTCATTTGCTTCAAATTGCGCTGACCGAAACTCTTCAACAATAGGTATTGCATTGATTTCTTTTTCAAGTTGAGAAATTTCTTTTTCAGATTTTTGATAAGCCTGATGCTTACCATAATTTTGAAAATTTACTGACTGTTTTTGTTGCAATTTTAATTGTTTCATTTTTTGTTCAATTGATGAATTTTTATGAATTTGTTGCTCTACATTTTGATATTGTTTAATCAATTCTAGTGCCTTTATTTTGTTCGATACACAATCTGCTTGCTTTAGAATATCTTCTTTCTCATACATATTAATTAGTCACCATAACTTGATTATGAAAATGTAAAAATTCTCCATTTAGCGAGTATTGTTTTGCTTCTTTAATTTTAACATCAACAAGTTGACCAATAGCTTCACGAGGTCCTTTAAAGTTAACTAATTTATTTTTTTCAGTATAACCTGCTAGAACGGTCTCATCTTTTTTACTTGTTCCTTCACATAAAACAGTAACAACTTGTCCTTCATAATTTTGCATTGCTTTTTCTGAATATTGACCGACTTTTTTATTTAAACGTTGCAAGCGATCTTTTTTCACTTCAGTTGGAACATTATCTTTCATTTTAGCAGCAGGCGTACCATCTCTTTGTGAATATAAATACGTATAAGCATGTTCAAATTGAACTTCGTCGTATAATGAAAGTGTTTCTTCAAATTGTTCTTCTGTTTCGTTAGGATATCCTACTATTATGTCAGTAGTAAGGGCGACATTAGGAATAGCTTCTTTAATTCTATCAACTAAATCTAAGTAACTTTCACGTGAATATTTACGTCCCATTATTTTTAATACAGCATTATTTCCAGATTGTACAGGTAAATGAATGTGAGGAACGATATTTCCACCTTTTGCAATTACTTCAATCATTCTATCTGTAAAATCCCAAGGATGACTTGTTGTAAAACGTACACGTGGAATGTCAATTTTAGAAATATCCTCTAATAAATCACCTAAGCCATAATCTAAATCTTTAATATCTTTTCCATATGAATTAACATTTTGTCCTAGAAGTGTAATTTCCTTATAACCTTCACGAGCGAGACCTCGAACTTCTTCAATAATATCTTGTGGTCTACGACTGCGTTCTTTTCCTCGTGTAAAAGGTACAATACAATATGTACAGAATTTATCACATCCATACATAATATTAACCCATGCTTTTGTACTTCCTTCACGCACTTTAGGTAGGTTTTCAATAACGTCGCCTTCTTTAGACCAAACCTCAACGACCATGGCTTTTGATAAATATGCTTCTTCTAAAATTTCAGGTAATTTATGTATGTTATGCGTTCCAAAAATCATATCCACATTTTGATATGATTTTAAAATCTTATTTACAACTGATTCTTCTTGTGACATACAACCGCATACACCAATCAATGTTTCAGGTCTATTTTTCTTTAAATGTTTTAAATTACCTATTTCACTAAATACTTTATTTTCAGCGTTTTCACGAATAGCACATGTATTAATTAATATAACATCCGCTTCATTAATATCATCAGTGGCTTGATAGTCTAAAGCTTGCAAAATTCCTGCCATTACTTCAGTATCATGTGCATTCATTTGACACCCATATGTTTTAATTAAAAATGTTCGTCCTTTCCCCATACCTTTATATTTATCTTCAATATGAAAATCTCGATTATATTGAACATCTTGTTTACCACGCTTTTTTGCTTCTTTAAGATTAGGTGGTTGATAAACATGTTCGAAATATTTACTATAATCTTTTTCTGCTTTTTTATTACGTTCGTCTAAAATATCTATCGTACCAGCTTTTCTTTGCTCTTCGTTCACTTTACAAAAATCCTTTCTATATGCCCTAATATTATTAGTACATTATATTAAAATTAGCATTAAAGTGCAAAAAGAGTTTAAAAATTAATATATTTTATTATTAAATATTGAATAAAAAAGTGGAATAGATGTCATCTTAAATCTTACTCCACTTTGATTAAACTTTATTTAACTTTAAACTATGTTATGCTTCATCATATTTACCGGTTAGAGTTTCAATAGATATACCTTCTGGCACATGATAAAACTTCACTTGGCTAATAATACTAGGACATTCTAATTCAACCATTCTTTCATTCAATTTTTGAATTAAAATTAAGCATTCACTCATATCACCTTGGACAGTCGTTTCAAGAGGTCCTACTCTGTAATGTAGTCCCGACTGATCGATAATTTTAATAGCTTCATCTACATAAGGAATAACATCATCATTATTAGGTGTTTTAGGAACTATTTGTACACTCATTAACGTATCTTGCATAAATTTCACCTCTATGATTTATTTATAATTTTATTTTATCATGATTATCTTTATAAATCTGAGTTATTCTATATTTTCTATTGCAGATTTTATAGCTTTTGCAAAGTCGTACATTAATTTGTCCCAATTTGACTGATTTTCTCTACTTTTTCGATTTGTTTTATTATTTTTGAAAAAAGACTTACGTAATGAGGTAGTTAACTCGATTTGTACACCCATACCTCTAGTCGTACTATTAACAATATTATTATCCTGTTGACCTGAAATATGGCTTGGTGCCTCCTTTGCTTTTATACCAATATTATTTAATTGTTCTTTGATGAGTGATTTTAGACGTTCGTCTTTTCCACCAATATAAGCAATGCTCTCGTTCCCTTCACAACCATGAATAGCAATAGCTTGATTACTTTTAGTTACAAGATTCATTGCATCTTTATTATCATAACGTGTAGAAGTTACGTGCAATTCTTTATTTCCTTTACTACGTAAACCTTCGAAAATAAAGTAATTATATCCTCCTTCATCAGCAATTATACTTGCTAATTCAGTTGTAGCGGGTTCAATGCCTCCACCATGAATTGCTAGTATTGAAACGCTGCTATTTCGGTTTTTAGTTATTATTTTCCAGTCTTCATTTTCAATCGTTTCTTTTTCCAATTCTTGCATTGATTTAAATTGATCCAACATTCCCACTCCTTTTATTTACTATATTATTTTCTTCCCTAATAAAAATAAATAAATGAAGTTTAACAAGATTTTTATAAATTTAAACTTAAATTAAAAGACATTCTTGAAGTCATATGATTCTTTCAAGAATGTCTTTAAAAAAATTATACAAATTGAGCAGTTAAGTCATTAAACTCTTGTTCAGAAAGATGAATATCTCTTTTAGTTAATGCACTTTCATCTAATTCTTCAATTTGTGATTCATATGAAGGTATTGTTGTGTCTTGATATACAATACCTTTAATTAGTGATTCGTGTTCTAATACAGTTTTCATCGCTAATTGTTTATCTGTTGGATCATAATTTTCAATATCTTCTATATTAGTTAAGTGTTCTTTAAACCAGTCATACGTATTCACTTTATTATATGTCACACATGGAGAAAACACATTTACAAATGAAAATCCATCATGATTAATTGCATCTTCAATTATTTTTGTCAATGCTTTAATATCACTTGAAAAACCTTGTGCTACAAATGTAGCACCTGATGATAGTGCTAATTCTAATGGCGCCACATTTTTTTCGATATTTCCTTTAGGTGTTGATTTAGTTACAAATCCAACAGCAGAAGATGGAGACGTTTGACCTTTAGTTAGTCCATAAATTTGATTATCCATAACAATATAAGTCATATTCATATTGCGACGTAATGCATGAATTGTATGACCCATGCCAATAGCATAACCATCACCGTCGCCACCTGAAGCAATGACTGTTAAGTCTTTATTAGCCATTTTCACTCCCTGTGCAAGAGGTAATGCACGACCGTGAATACCATGCACGCCATAAGAGTTAATATAACCTGATAAACGACCTGAACAACCTATTCCAGTAATTAATGCCACTTCTTCAGGTTCTAAACCTAAATTTGCTGCCGCTTTTTGAATTGCAGCTTGTACTGAAAAATCTCCACATCCTGGGCACCAGTTTGGCTTCACACTGTTTCTAAAATCTTTAAATGTAGCCAATTACATCATCTCCTTCATATCTTTAGCTACTGAAAGTCCTTTGTCTTCTATTTCATGTGGTAAAAAAGGTGTACCATCATATTTAGTTTGATTAACTAATTTGTCTTGAATGGCAGTATTCATTTTTAAGATATTTGATAATTGGCCTTGATAGTTATGCTCAGCTACTATAACGCTTGAAGCTTTATCAATAGCTTGTTGAATCATATCTTTTGGTAATGGGTGAAGTTGACGAATTTGCATCGTATTAACTTTAATCCCATTATTATTTAATCGTTTACTTCCTTCTTCAATTGCACCTTTACTTGAAATAAATCCGATATATAAAATATCTGCTTTCTCATGCTTCTCATCATAATCAACAGGTGTTTCAATAAGTAAGTTCGCAGTTTTACTCATACGTTTTTCCATTTGTTCACGTCTGTTGTCAGCAGCTTCACTTGGCTTACCTTCTTGATTATGTTCAACACCAGTAACATGGTGAATACCACCTTTAACACCAGGAAGTGGACGTTGTGAAATTCCAGATGTTGTAAGTGCATAACGTTTAAAGTATGATTTATCATCTTCATCACGTTCAATATCTGATTGAATAAGCTCACCACGTTTAATTTGAATTCTATTGTAATCGAGTTGTTTTACTGTTTGTTTACCTAATGACAATTGCAAATCGCTTAATACGATAACCGGACATTGATATTCTTCAGCTAAGTTAAAAGCTTCCATAGTTAAATAAAAAGCATCTTCAGCATCAGTTGGTGCTACTACTATCTTAGGAATGTCTCCATGTGTTCCATAGATCATTTGCATTAAATCTGATTGTTCTTGTTTTGTAGGTAATCCAGTTGAAGGGCCTCCACGTTGCGTATTAACAATAACTAGTGGTGTTTCAGTCATACCTGATAAACCAATGGCTTCCATCATTAAAGATAAACCTGGTCCCGCACTCGCAGTAAATGCTCTAACTCCTGCATAGTTCGCACCAATTGCCATATTCGCTGCAGCAATTTCATCTTCAGTTTGTACTACAGTTCCTCCTACTTTTGGAACATTTGCAATCATATACTCCATAATTTCTGAAGCGGGTGTAATTGGATAAGCTGCCATAAATCTTGAACCAGCTGAAATCGCGCCTAATCCAATTGCATCGTTACCAATCATGTATAAATGTGGTGTGCCCTCACTATCTTCTAGTAAATAATCACCATTTACTGTATCTGTATCTAATTTATCCTTCATCAACTCATAACCCTGATGAAGTGCTTCTATATTCATTTCAACAACTTTTTGGCCTTTTTTAGTAAACATATTTGTAATTAACGTTTCGAAAGTTGTTGTATCTAACTTCATTACTGCACAAGTTGCACCAATCGCTACCATATTTTTCATCAGTGCAGTACCTAATTCTTTAGCTGTTAATGTTAACGGTAATTCAATAAGTTGAGCGCGACAATGATCTGGTTTAGAAGGTTTAGCTTTAGCATCTGCAATAATAATACTATCTTCTCTCATTTCATGATGATTTAATTCAATTGTCTCTTGATCAAATGCAACTAAAATATCTAAATCGTCACTAATTGCATGAACTGGAGAAGTTGAGACTCTTATTTTATTATTTGTATGACCGCCTTTGATTCGGCTTGAGAAATGTCGATATCCATATAAATAATAGCCTTTTCGATTCATTGCAGTAGCAAATATTTCTCCAGTTGACTCAATACCTTCACCTTGTTGTCCGCCCACTTTCCATGATATTTGTGGTTTCATATCATTAGCCTCCTGTGGAATTAATTCATACTAAATCATAACAAAAATAACCACCGTCTTACTATGTCAACAGTGGCTTTTATTTAAATTCATACTAATGGACTATACACTATTTATCAAAAGGATGATCCTCATTGATTAAAATGCGTTCTATAAATTTGGTTCTTCCATTTTTATCTAAATCTATAATAACACCTGAAAGTACACTTCTACCATTATCAGGCACTACATGTCGTTGTGGCAAACTTGTAATAAAACGCTTAATAACTTCCTCGCGATTAATCCCTAGTATTCCATCATAATAACCAGTCATACCTACATCAGTAATATAGCCTGTACCATTGGGTAAAATACGCTCATCAGATGTTTGAATATGAGTATGTGTTCCTACAACAGCGCTGACTCTTCCATCTAAATACCAACCCATTGCATTTTTCTCTGAAGTAGTTTCTGCATGAAAATCTACAAAAATATAATTAGTTTCTTTTTTAGCTTCTTCAATCAATTGATCTGCTTTTTTAAATGGGTCATCAATATCTTGCATAAATGAACGTCCTTGCAAGTTAATGATGGCAACTTTAATATCATTAACCTGAATAAAACGCATGCCAACACCTGGCGCTTCACTCGGGAAATTAGCAGGTCTTATCATCCTTTTAGCATCATCAATAAAGTCATAAATCTCTCTTTGACCATAAGTATGATTCCCCATTGTCATAAAATCCACGCCATCTCTAAGCAATTGTTTATATATTTTTTCAGTTAAACCTTTTCCATGAGCAGCATTTTCTGCATTAACAATGCTTAATGTAGGCTTATAAGCTTGCTTTAATTTAGGCAAATATTCAGCAATGACATTTCTACCTACTTTTCCTACGATATCTCCAATAAATAAAATTCGCATTAATGTTCATCCTCTCACAATATAGTGTAATTGAAATAACTATATAATTAAAGGTAGAGTTTCATATTTTTTAAAATTACACAGTCTTAACTTTAGCATGCATACAGCATATGTTATTATAAGATTATAAAAATTTAGGAGTTGTATAATTAGATGTCAATTAATATCGATCCAGAAAAATTTGCAGAACTAGTTGTAAAAGCAAACCCATCAAGATCAGAAGATGCAGAAGATATAGCTAAAGAAAGCTTAGAATTATATATTAACGCATACCGTCTAGCAGAAAGATATTCTAATATTGCTACAAATTGTTATGATACAGCTGAAATTCTTTCTGAAATCAAAAAAACAAATTTACAACTTAAATAATGAAAAAACCTGAGACATTTTAAATATGTCTCAGGTTTTTTAGTAATCAGTGAGTCCTTATTTAATTTTAAAAATTACTTCGCATACTCTACTGCTCTAGTCTCTCTAACAACTGTCACTTTAATATGTCCTGGATATTGTAATTCTTCTTCAATTTGATTTTTTATATCTCTAGCTAATCGGTAAGATTTTAAATCATCTATTTCTTCAGGAGAAACAATAACTCTAATCTCTCTACCAGCTTGAATTGCGAACGCTTTTTCAACACCTTCATAACTTTCTGAAAGAGTTTCTAAGCGTTCTAATCTACGAATATAATTTTCAAGTGTTTCTTTACGTGCTCCTGGACGTGCGGCCGATAATGCATCTGCAGCAGCTACTAGAATTGAAATAATAGATGTTGGTTCAACATCTCCGTGATGTGAATGAATCGCATTAATTACAGTTTCAACTTCACCGTATTTTTTAGCTAATTCAACACCAATTTCAACATGGCTACCTTCAACTTCATGATCAATTGCTTTACCTACATCATGTAGTAATCCAGCTCTTTTTGCTAGACTAACATCCTCGCCTAATTCAGCAGCTAACATTCCAGAAAGATGAGCGACTTCCATAGAATGTTTTAAGACATTTTGGCCGTAACTTGTTCTATAGTTTAAACGACCTAAAATTTTCACTAAATCTGGATGCATATTATGAACATTGATTTCAAATGTTGCTTGTTCACCTGCATCTCTAATGATGTCATCTACTTCTTTTCTAGCTTTGTCTACCATTTCTTCGATACGACCTGGATGAATTCTTCCATCAGAGACTAAATTCACTAATGCAGTCCTAGCGATTTCACGTCTAATTGGATCAAATCCAGATAAAATCACTGCTTCAGGAGTATCATCAATAATCAAGTCGATACCTGTTAACGTTTCTAAAGTACGAATATTTCTACCTTCTCTACCAATAATTCGACCTTTCATCTCATCATTTGGTAAATTAACTACTGAAACAGTAGATTCCGTTGTATGATCAGCAGCTAATCTTTGTACAGTAGTAGCTAACAATTCTTTTGCTGTTTTGTTAACTTTTTCTTTAGCTTCTCTTTCCTTTTCCTTAACAAGTACTGCAATATCTTGTGACAGTTCTTCTTCCACTCTATGAAGTTGTTCATTAACTGCTTCCTCTTGAGTGAGACCGGAGATGCGTTCTAATTCTTGTTCATGCTTCATTATTAACGTCTGAACACTACTCTCTTTTGCATCTACTTGTTGTTGTCTTTCTTCAATTTTGGATTCTTTTTGATCTAAAATCTCATCTTTTTTATCCAATAATTCTGATTTACGATCTAAATTTTCCTCTTTTTGAAGATTTCGGGCTTCTTGTCTTTGAAGCTCACTACGTCTTTCACGTAGCTCTGTTTCAACTTGTTCTCTAATAATTTGATTTTCTTCTTTTGCCTCTAATAATTTCTCTTTTTTGATATTATCTGCTTCTTTTTGTCCTTGTTTGATAATATCATTAGCAGTTTGTCTAGCTTGAATTTGCTTTTGGTGTAATATATTTCGGGCTAAAAAATACCCTACAACAACCCCTAGAATAATCCCCAGCAAAATGAGTAGGAGGTCTAATAAATTCACATAAACACCTCCTTTTTCTAGGTATTTGCTTGTATATTAAAATCTCTATGATTTTTTATAAATTGTATAAATAATATACATATTAATTGTACGTTTATGTACTCAGTAGTGTCAAGATATGAAATTTCACTTCAATTTCACTACACCTACTTATAAAAGAAAGAGAGTGACATTGAATTCATTTCGAACTCATTATTCACTCTCACACAAAATAATTTTAATATTTATATATATATTAAAAGTATAGTCTAGTTAAAGCATTAAAAATTCAACATTATTCTTCATCGAATAGTGTTTGTGATGATTTATCTTCATTTTCTTCAACATCACCATCGAAAATGCCTAATTTTTCACGTAATTTGCGATCGATTTCATCTTTAATTTGAGGGTTTTCTTTAAGATATGTTTTAACATTTTCCTTACCTTGACCCATTCTCTCACCATTATACGAGTACCAAGCACCAGATTTATCGACAATATCATTTTCTACACCTAAGTCAATTAATTCGCCCTCTTTTGAAATACCTTGACCATACATGATATCTACTTCAGCAATTCTAAATGGTGGTGCTACTTTATTTTTAACAACTTTAATTTTAGTTCTGTTACCTACAATATCTTGACCTTGTTTTAATTGTTCTGCACGACGCACTTCTAAACGTACCGAGCTATAGAATTTTAATGCTCTACCACCTGGTGTAGTTTCTGGGTTACCAAACATTACGCCAACTTTTTCACGAATTTGGTTAATAAATATAGCTGTCGTATTTGATTTTGAAATTGCACCTGAAAGTTTACGTAAAGCCTGAGACATTAAACGTGCTTGAAGGCCAACATGTGTATCTCCCATTTCACCTTCAATTTCAGCTTTAGGAGTCAAAGCAGCAACTGAGTCTACAACAACAATGTCAACCGCTCCACTTCTTACGAAAGCTTCCGCTATTTCTAAACCTTGTTCACCATGGTCGGGTTGAGAAAGATATAAATTATCTATATCAACACCTAATGCTTCAGCATATACTGGATCAAGTGCATGTTCAGCATCGATAAACGCAGCAACGCCTTCATTTTTTTGCACTTCAGCAATAGCATGAAGTGCTACTGTTGTTTTACCGGAACTTTCCGGACCATATATTTCAATAATTCTTCCTTTAGGATAACCACCTACACCTAGTGCATTATCTAAAGTAACTGAACCACTTGATACACTAGATACACGACGACCTTTATTATCGCCTAATTTCATTACTGCACCCTTACCAAAGGATTTTTCCATATTCTTTATAACTGTATCTAAAGCTTTTTGACGATCATTATCCAAAGCGAAACCTCCTATATGAGATAGTTATCTATTTAATATTATATATATATTATACTCTTAACCATATTCAAACACAAGCGTTTTACGAATATTTGTTCGTATAAAATAAGGGAGATGAACGCAAAATCGAACAAATGTGCTCGAAATTTATACCTATTTTTAATTTAAGTTCATTTTAGTGCCAATTTAATAATCTTATTAATACATAATTTTGACTTCTGTTCGGCAGTATATTTCTTGATTGTGTTATCTTAAATGTAGTCATTTTAAACTCATCTTTTGTATTAATTGCTAGATAAACATTCTCTTTCTCATGTAATATTGCTATACCCATTTCGGTTTTATATAAATCTTTTACATATGATGAGGCGTCTCTTAATTGCATTTCAATACTTGAATGATGATTTAAAAATATATCACTATCTGGTAATATTCCTTTTAATATATTTTGTTTATCAAAACGTTTTAAACGAGTATAAATCGCTCCATCAGTTACCCCATCATATATACTTACTGTAGAATTCATCTGTTCCATTACAGATTGTTCTAATAATGTGTCATCTGAACCATAATAAAATTGACCAATTCTTCCTAGTATTTCTTCTTTTATAGGTTGAATCAATGTTTTACACTCGTTTTGTGTAGAAGCATTTGCTGTTAATCTAATATATACTTCATGTTTCCCTGCTAATGGAGCTATCGTAGGATTCGTTTGTTTTTCAATTAAATCCATAAGTTCTGTTTCAACTTTCGATTCTCCAATTCCTGCAAATCTAAGTTGCTCTGAAAAAATAGTATTATCATTATCTATAAGTAATGGAAGCAACTCATTTTTAGCCATAGGTTGCATTTCACTCGGGGGACCAGGTAACAGAATTACTTTTTTATTATTCATTTCAATAAACATACCTGGAGCCATACCATAATGATTTTTTAATACTTTCGCTCCCTCTACCACAAGTGCTTGTTGTTTATTATTAGGTGTCATTTCTTGCCCTTGTTCTTTGAAAAAATCTTCAATATAATTTAATGCTTCTTCATTAGTCACTAAGTTTTTATTTAATACTTTTGCTACTGTCTGTTTAGTTAAATCATCTTTAGTTGGGCCCAATCCACCAGTGAGTACTAGTGTGTCAAATCTTTTTAGTCCTTCTCTAATAATAAATTCTAAACGATCAGGATTATCACCGATAACTGTATGTTCAACTATATTCTTTCCAATTTGATTGAAAAGTTTTGATAAATATTGGCCATTTGTATTTGCTATTTGACCTAATAATAATTCTGAACCTACTGCTATGATAGATATATTCATATGTCCCTCTCCCTTATATAGTCTTAATTCATATTTTATACTTAATTTATTATATAATCTAAAAAATAACTCAAAAAAATGAGAGTCCTTTTATGCGACTCTCATTACATTTTACTTTATTTGATTATACTTTTTATTGCTTAAACACATCTCTACCTTTATAGAAATATTCAATTCCTGATAATATTGTAAAGAATACGCCAATGTATAGTAATACTTGTCCTAATTGGAATCCAATCCAGTTTAAGAATAAATCACCAAGTAAAATCCAAATAATTGCTACCATTGTAACAGCTGTTTTAATTTTACCTAATTGGCCTGCTGCACTCACAAATCCTTGTTCAATTTGAAGCAAACGTAAACCTGTAACCGCAAACTCACGAGCAATGATAATAATTGCTACAACTGAATTAGTTAACCCTAATTGAACCATAACAATAAGAGCACTAGAAACTAATAATTTATCCGCTAACGGATCTAAAAACTTACCCATATTTGTCACAAGTTGCCATTTTCTTGCTAAATAACCATCTAAAAAATCACTTAAAGAAGCTACAATAAAAATAATAGCAGCAATAAGTTGCTCTATTCTTATGTCGTATCCACCTAATACAGATACACTGCCAAAACCAAAGTTTACTAGAGCAAATAATATAAATACTGGAATCAAAATCACTCTAAAAACTGTAATCTGGTTAGGTATATTCATTTTAATACCTCATTTCTTAATTTATATGTAAATTATATTAATAATACTGCTAATACCCACATAATAAAAGTAATAATTATAACAATACTAAGCATAATTAATAATTGAATAGGTTCTTTATTTTTAGTACGATATTCGGGCACTTCGTTATGTCGATAATGATGTAAAAGTGTATCGAGTTGATTGTGTTGATTAGGAATTTCTTCATGATGCACTTTAATGAGTTGATTTACATCCATATTAACTACACCTGCATAACGTCTAATAAAACCTTCAGCGTAATCCACTTTGGCAAGTTGATCAAATTTATTCTCTTCAATATATTTTAACGTTTCTCGCTTTAATTGTGTACGTTGTTCTAATTCTGTTAATGTCATTCCTAATCTTTCTCTTCTATCTTTTAAGGTTTCACCAATTGTTTTCACTTTTGACGCCTCCACCCTCATTACTCAGAAAAACCGAAGCCACCGCCAAACACATCTTCTCCAAAATCTAATGTATTTTTGCTTTGAATTGCTTGTTGTTTAACTTGTTGTTTCATGTGATCATATTCAATTTTTTGATTCTCATGTTCACGTAGCTCGATAATATAATCAAAATCATCGATGCTATATTGATTTGTTTCTATAAATAAATCTGGATGCTCAACTACTTTTATTGATGGTAAAGTCATCACTTCTTCAACTAACTGTTGATGTTTAGGATTTGTTTCTCTAGCAGTTACCGCACCATCAATAATATAAACATGATTAGCATCATATTCACCTTTTATAAGAGAACTACGAACTGTCTGTTTAATTAATGTTGAACTTATAAATAGCCATCGTTTATGCGCACAGACACTACCTGCAACAATCGATTCTGTTTTTCCAACACGAGGCATACCTCTAATACCTATTAATTTATGACCATTTTCTTTAAATAATTCTGCTAAAAAGTCGACCAGTAAACCTAAATCTTCACGTTCAAAACGAAATGTTTTTTTGTCACCTGCATCTTGTTCAATATAACGACCATGACGCACTGCTAAACGATCACGTAACTCTGGAATTCTTAACTTTGTTATTTCTATTTCTTTCAATTCATGAATGATATTTTCAAAACGTGTGACTTTTTCAAGACTATCTGTCTTAATAAGTAATCCACGACGCCCTTGATCAACACCATTTATAGTAATAATACTAATCCCTAACATACCAAGTAAACTCGATACGTCGCCTAAAAGTCCAGCCCGATTAACAATTATCTCGTATTCTAAATACCATTCCTTTTTTTTAGCAACAGTCATCTAACCAACCCCTTGTTTAAATACAATTTGAAATATTCCCCTTATATAATTAAATTTATTATATCATTGATTATAAAAAACGAATCGTCAAATCTGCATTTAAAATTTAGGATACTTTTTAAATATACCAACCCCCATTAACCTTTTGGACTGTTCCTGTAATACTCTTAGCATTAGGATGGTATAAATAAGCGCACACATGTGCTACTTCTTGTGGAGCTATCATTCTTTGTTGTGGTAGTTCAGATAAAATAACTGCTTTTTCTTCATCACTGAATGCTTTAGCCATACGTCCTGAAACAAAACCAGGTGCTATAGCATTCACAGTGACATTCGTCAATGCTAGCTCTTGACTGAGGGCCTTTACAAATCCAATTTGAGCACTTTTCATTGCTGAATAAATAGTTTCCATACTTGCTCCCGTTTCGCCCCAAATTGATGAGATAACAATAATTCTACCATTTGTACTTTTTCTCAATATGTCTATGAAATATCGACAGCATCGAATCAACTGTTTGACATGAATATGATAACATTCATCTATCTCTTTATCTTTCATATCTTGTAACATTCCATATAATGATGTACCACTACTATAAATTAAACAGTCTAAATGTTTTATATGACTAAATATATCATTTAAATCAATGTCATGAGTCAAATCCATTTGAATGAATTCTACAGCTTCACCTTTATACTTTTTTTCTAAGGATGAGATATCAGATTGATAATATTGAAGTACTACTTCATATCCATCTTTTAATAAACGATCTACAATCGCACTGCCAATACTACCTGAACCACCAAATACTAATGCTTTCATATTTAATCTATCTCCAAACGACTATCAACAAGACGGTCAATATTTAGATATTGTTTGGCAGTTTCATTAATACTATCTAAAGTAATATTTTCTACAATATCTAACATATCAAATACACTTACGCCCTCAAAATACAACTTTGCATATTGATTTGCAATATATTCTGGGGAGTTCAAACTAGAGATAAATTCGCCAATAAACTGTTTCTTCAATAATTCAAACGCTTCTGAATCTTTTAAGTTTCCTCTATGTTTCTTTAATTCAGTAAGTAACCTAACCTTTAATTGATCTGGTTCATGAGTAGCACTTGTAATAATTGAGAAACTATAAGTAGGTTCAAGAACAAATTGATATCCAAATGAATCATCAATTAAATCATCATTAAGAAGAGATTGATAGAAATCTGTTTCTTCACCGAATACTAGTTCAAAAAATAAAGTCATTTCTAAATCTCTTTGAACATATTTCTCAGGTGCTTCATCCAAAGGTTCATTTTTAAACCCTAACATTAAACGTGGAGACTGTAATTTCATTTTTTCAGATACAAATGATTGAACTACTTCATTTGGTTCTTTTATTGCTCTTCTTTGTATAGAAGGTTGATTTGTTTTATGACGACGATTTTCATGTTCTTCAATAACATTACAAATACGTTTAGGATCCACATCTCCTACGACAAATAATACCATATTGGATGGATGATAAAACGTTTCATAACATAAGTATAAATCATCTTTAGTGATACTATAAATACTCTCAACACTACCTGCAATATCTACTTTAATTGGATGATGATGATACATTGCGCGCAATGTATTGAACATAACTTTATATCCTGGTTGTTCTTGATACATTTTAATTTCTTCAGCAATAATTCCTTTTTCTTTGTCTACTGTTTCTTTTGAAAAATAGGGTGTTTCCACCATATCAAGTAAACGTAGAATATTACGTTCAACTTGATCAGTTGCACTAAACAAATAACTCGTACGATCAAAACTTGTAAATGCATTAACTTGAGCATTATCATTAGCAAATGCAGTAAATACATCTTCATCATCGTCTTTTTCAAATAACTTATGCTCTAAAAAATGTGCTACTCCATCTGGTACAGTCACATATTGATCTTTATGATGAGGTTTAAATGTATTATCCAACGAACCGAATTGAGTTGTATAGGTCACATATGTTTTTTGAAATCCTTTTTTAGGAATTACAAATAAGCGTAATCCATTATTTAGTTCATGTTTATAGACGCGTTCATCAATTAATTCATAATATTGTTCTTGCACTATGATTGACCTCCTTTCGTTAATACATATATCGTATCTAAATAGGCTTGGTTTGCCATTTTAATGACATCTTCTTTAGTCACTTTATCAATTAATTCCACATAGTCTTTATCTGATTGAGGGTGATTTAGAAGTAGTTGATTTTGCATGACTTCAATAATACCTTTAGGTCTATCTGCAATTTCTTGTCGTTGTGAAATGATAATTTTTTTAGCTAATGCTAATTTTTCTTCAGAGAAATCCCCAACTTTAAACTTCTCGAATTCTTCAATAATTGTGTTTTTTGCAATATCGTATTTTTCAACAGATACGCCACTTAATACAAATAAATAGCCATTTTTTCCATCTAATTGTGAATGAATAGAATAAGCTAAACTTTGTTTTTCACGTACTTCATTAAATAGTACTGAAGAAGGATCACCGCCAAACATAGTATTTAATACGACAAGTGCATAGTAATCTTCATTTCCATAATGAGTTGGAAAACGATAACCTAAATTTAATTTAGCTTGGTCAACGGTATCTTTTTCAATGATTGTCTCAGTAGATTGGGCGGTACAGTCGATATTTAAATTATGGTTAAAGTCAAACGTAGTTGAGCTAAGACTAAATGAATTTTCTATGAGTGATGTAACTTCTTTTTTATTTACATTTCCCACTACATACACTGAACACATATCATTATTTATCATAGATTTATATGTATCATACAAACTTTCATTTGTAATACGCGCAATATTTTCTATTTGACCTATAGCTAAATAACGATAAGCTTCATTTTTGAACATATATTTTAATAAATTAATAAATGAATATTGCGCTTTATTATCAACCATCGCTTCTATTTTTTTATGTAATAATGATTTTTCTTGAGTAACAAATGTAGAATTGAATGAATGGTCCTCAACAAGTGGATTCATTATGACTTCTTTTAATAAATTCAAACCTTTTTCAAATAATGGTGTAGTATCTTTAAGATAACGTTCATTTACAATTTCTAAAGAAATAGTAATGACATGTTTATCTTTAAATTTAGAAACAAAACTATTAATATAAGCCCCATAAAGCTCTGATAATTGTTTATTAAATGATTTATCTGTTGGCCATTTTTTTGTGGCACGAACCAATACTTTACTTAGTAATGAACGAGCAGTAATTGTTTCGTAATCTAGTGGTGCCATAAATTTAAATGTGATCATCGTTGTTTTAAATTTCTCAGTTGGAAGAATATCAATATGTATTTGATGATTAGTATGTTGTTTCAAAATAATCAATCACTCCTTTACCTGTTATTAAATTTTCGTGCGTGTTAATTTAAACTTCACTAGGCTACTTTTTATATAATTTAATGAGTATAAAATAGGTTTACCCATTTCATCATAATGTACAACCTTTAATAACATTAGTCCCTCATGTGGTTCAGCATTCAATATGCTAGAAATATGAGGTTCATAACTGATCGCTTCAATTTCAGTTTCAGCAGAAGCTACCTTATGACCAGTATTAAGTTCAATTGCATTAAGCATCGACCCATCACTTTCTTGATATTCGGTACAAGTTAAATGATGCTCAGCAATCTTATCTAAACAATAAATAACTGGATGATGGTTCGCAGTACGTAGTCTTTCAATAATTGTTATAGGCTGTTTATCTTCAATATCTAACATTTTTGCATCTAATAAAGAAGCGGGGTGTTGCTCTAAACTTAAATATTCTGTACTTGCTTCATATCCCGCTTTTTTAATCATTTCACTAATACTAAATAATTTATTTAAAGGATAATAAAAGGGACGTAGAGCCTTTATACTTGTTCCTTCTTCAAAATTATCAGTTAAAACTTGTTCAATAATAAGTTCTCCAATCGCTTCATAGACATCATCTGTTTTCACATTAACTTCTCTAGCAATAGATAAATTGCTAGGAAGTTTATCACCAGGTTTTAAAGAATGATTTTTTATTTTTTTAAAAATATATTCTTTTACTTTAAAAACTGAGTTTAATTCAGTCATACTCACACCTCTTCATTCTCAAAATCTATTAAAACTTGTCTTGGTTTACTGCCTTTTTGTGGACCAATAACATTATTTCTCTCTAAATCGTCCATTAATCTTGATGCACGATTATATCCAATTCTGAATTGTCTTTGTAAAAGCGACGTACTTGCTTTTTGTTTCTCAATTACAAAAGCGTATGCATCATCATACAGTGCATCTTCACTTTTCATTTCTGATTTATCTACAGGGGCGTCAGGTTCCATTTCTTTTACGTAATTCGCTTTTTGTTGTTCAACTACATAATTGACAACTTCTTGTACTTCTTGATCACTTAAAAATGCACCTTGAACACGTGTCTGTGTAGATTCACCATTACCAACATAAAGCATGTCACCTTTACCAAGTAATTTCTCTGCTCCTCCAGAGCCTATGATTGTTCTAGAATCTGTTTGTGAACTTACAGCAAATGCAATTCTTGAAGGGATATTATTTTTAATAATACCCGTGATAACATCTACAGAAGGACGTTGTGTTGCTACAATTAAATGTATACCCGCTGCACGAGCCATTTGTGTAATACGCTGTATTGCATTTTCAACTTCTTTTCCTGCCACCATCATTAAATCTGCTAATTCATCAACAATGACAACGATATAAGGAAGTTCTGATTGCTTTTCATCAAGTTCCTCATTTTGACGTCTTATAAATTGATTGTATCCTTCAATGTTTCTAGTAGATGAATGTTGAAATAAATCGTAACGACGTTCCATTTCAGCTACAATTTTTTCTAATGCCTGTGATGCTTTATGAGGATTTGTTACTACGGGTATTAATAAATGTGGAACACCATTATATACATTTAATTCTACCATTTTAGGATCAATTAACATTAATTTTACCTCATGTGGCTTAGCATTTAATAAAATACTCGTAATAATACCGTTAATACATACTGACTTACCACTACCTGTAGAACCAGCCACTAATAAGTGAGGTGTGTCATTCAATTCAATAGTCATTGGTTCTCCAGAGATGTCTCGTCCTAAACCAACTTCTAATTTATTTTTTGCTGGAAACTTAGATTCTAAAACTTCTTTTAGCGTAACTAAAGAAATTTTATCATTTGGAACCTCAATACCTACAGCTGAACGTCCAGGTATAGGCGCTTCAATACGAATATCTTTTGCAGCAAGTGCTAAAGCTATATCGTTATGTAAATTAACGATTTTATTTACTTTAACACCTTGAGCAGGTTGAACTTCGTATTGAGTGACAGCCGGTCCAATTTTAATTTGAGTCACTTTAGCATTAACTCCGAAATTTTTCATAGTTGATTCTAATATTTGACCTTTACGTTGTACTTCAGCTCTTGAAGTTGTCGTTTGTTTTGTTGGCTGTTTAAGTAATGATAAAGGAGGAATGTGATAGGCTACATTGCCAATTTCTCCCGCTTCCATGATTGAACTATTATTCGTATCGTTATCATTAGAAACGTGTTTTATTTTATCATTTTTTATAGAACTTGATGAAGACACATGAGTAGGTTCTTTATCTTGATGGTCCATGTCAAATTGACGTTTTTTACGTTTAGGTCGTACTTTTTCTTCATCCGTTGCTGCATGATGGCTATATATAGGAATATCTTCATGTTGTTGTTTCACTTCTGGGAAGTCACTCACATCTTTAATGACTTCATCTTTTCTTTGTTGTTCTTCTAATTCTCTTTGGCGCGCCAATGCTTGACGCTGTTCTTCTTTTTCACGTAATCGTTCTTTTTTTCTAATTTTCTTTGCTTCTCTTTTTTCTTTTAAAGTAGAAGAAGCACTCTGTGTAGAACGTTTGAAACGATCAATTGTATTTCTCGCTACATCTCTATGATGTAATTTTAGTAATAGGATAATACTTGATATGAGTAAAATCAAAGTCACAATGATAATCCCAGCGATAGAGATTAAAGGTACAAATAATTTTAATAAATAAAAGCCTATAATACCTCCACCGAAATTTGGAAAATGAGTATGTTCATAAGATTTATAGACGTAAGACAATACCGGTTCTCTTTTCGCAACTTCTCCTTTAGAAAAATAATAAATAAGTTGAGAAACAATCAGTAATACAAATTGTAATATAATGAGACCGAATGTACGACGTGTTTTGGGAAAATGTCTTTGCATTGCAATATAAATCGTAATTAAACTTACTAAAATATATGTAAGGTAACGACTTGCGCCAAATAAATAATTGAAAAAGCTATCAATCATTCTACCAACAAGCCCTAATTGAAATATTCCTAAAATAGATATAATCACAATTATAATAGCAATAATATATCTTATAGAACTATCTGTTTTTTGTTGCTTTTTCTTTTTAGTTTGGCGTGCTTTCGTTTTCGTCTTTGAATTGGTTTTTCTAGTTGTCGTTTTTTTCTTAGTTCGTGGCAAATGTTACACCTTCTTTTATTTTTAATTATAATAATGACATTTTCAAAAATATAAAAAAATGTAAGTTATGTTTTAGAGTTAAAAGTATGAAAGAGGTTGAGACAATATGTATCACATAGACTCTTAAGCCCATTTTAAAGTAATTAAATATAAATGAGTCAAATCATCTTTTAAAATTATAGAGTTCACTATAAAAGTTAGGGTAAATGTCTTATCTTTTATATACTTTCTATTTAATACATCAGTGAATCTATAAATAAGAATGATAAACGTTTATATTTTAATTATTTTATAAAAGTGATATTGTCCCGACCTCTTTATTAAATGTATATCTTTTAAATTTCAGAAATAACTGGAATAATCATTGGACGACGTTTTGTACTTTCGAATAAAAGCTTGCTAATTTGGTCGCGCATATTTTGTTTAATTTCAGACCACTCAATGCGTTTTTCTTGTAGTCCAGCTTCCACAATTTCTCTAACTTTATCTTCTGCTTCTTTCATTAATTCTTCACTTTCACGTACGTAAACGAATCCGCGTGATTGAATTTCAGGTCCAGCAGCTATACGTCTATTTTTAGGGTCTAATGTTACTACTGCAATAAAGATACCATCTTCTGCAAGAAGATGACGATCTCTTAACACAATATTTCCGACGTCTCCTACACCTATACCATCGATGAGAATATTACCTGAATTTACTTTTTCATTTAATACCATGTGTGAGCCATCAAAATGAATCACATCCCCTTTTTCGACAAGGAAAATCTTTTCAGGTTCAACGCCTGCTTCATTTGCTAATTTTGCATGAGCAATTTGCATTTTAAATTCACCTTGAACAGGAATAAAGTATTCAGGTTTCATAATATTAATCATCATTTTTAATTCTTCCATACAACCATGACTAGAAGCATGAATTTTTTTATTATTTGGAATAATATGTGCACCTGCTCGAACAAGTTCATTTAATGTATTGGCTATAATAACTTCCATATTTGCTGAAGCAGTGATGGCTAAGTAAACTGAATCGCCCTCTTCAATATTTAAAATTTTATGTTTATGTTGGGCCATTTGACTTAACGCTTCAATAGGTTCGCCTTCCATACCTGTTGCTATAATAACTACTTCATTTTTAGGATAGTTTTCAACTTCATTGATTGGAAGCAATAAATCTTTAGGAATATCAAAATATCCCATTTTGCGTGCAGTATTAAATGAACTTTCAAGAGATTTCCCTAAGAAAGATACTTTGCGATTTAATTTACTAGCAACATTTAATACTTGTTGAATTCTAATAAAATTCGATGCATAGCATGAAACAATTAAGCGACCTTTTACTTTAGCAAATGCATCATAAATATGCGATTCTATGACATTTTCTGGAGTATTATAACCAGGTTTTTCTGCTTCAGTTGAATCACTAATCAAAGCAAAAACACCTTCTTCTCCAATTTCAGCCATGCGTTTCATATCAGGAGCATAATGTCCTTGTAAACTTTGATCAAATTTAAATTCACCTGTATATACAATTGAACCGTGTGAAGTGTGAATACAAATACCTAAACTATCTGGAATACTGTGTGATGTATTAAAGAAAGTAATATTAACGTTTTTAAATCTCATCACTGAATCATGATTTACAGTATAATATCGTACTTTTTTCTTTATATTTCTTTCTTTGATACTTTCTTTAACTAAAGCTAAAGTAAGTTTTGATCCATAAATTGGTGCATCAACTTGCTCTAAAATATAACTCACTGCACCAATTGCATGTTCATGGCCATGACTTAAAAATATTCCTTTTAATTTATCTTTGTTTTCTACTACATATTGGATGTCTGGAATAACAATATCTACTCCTAACATCTCATCTTCAGGAAACATTAATCCTGCATCTAACATAAACATCTCATCGTCTACTTCGACGATATACATATTTTTAGCGATTTCGCCTACGCCCCCAAGTGGAATAATGCGAATATCGTCATTCTTTTTCTTTACTAAACTCAAAATGTTACCTCCTATAATTAATTCCCGTCCATATAAACTCATAATTTATTATAATTTAATTTACGAAGGATGTACACTATTAAAGTGTGTTGTAACTAAGGAGTATAAGACCTTTAATAAAAAATATATACTTTCATAAAATCATTCTTTATATATATAAAGAAGGTTAGGACTTCACTTTGTCCTAACCTTAACTTCATTCATTTATTCATCTAAAACTTTATGAGACGCATTTACACGGCCTTGTTTATCAATTTCTGTAATTTTAACTTCAATCGTATCACCGATTTTTAAAACGTCTTCAACTTTATTTATTCTATCTTTAGAAATTTGAGAAATGTGTAATAAAGCATCTTTACCTGGGAATAATTCTACAAAAGCACCATATTTTTCAATACGCTTAACTTTTGCATGATATACTTGGCCCACTTCAGCTTCACGTGTAATTTCATTAATAATTTCTCGAGCTCTATTTATCATTTCTTGATCAACAGCGCCAATAAAGATAGTACCATCTTGTTCAATATCTAACTTAACGCCAGTTTCGTCAATAATTTCATTAATTTTTTTACCACCTGGACCAATGACATCACGAATTTTTTCAGGTTTGATATGCATAATTTCTACCTTAGGTGCATATGCACTTAATTCACTACGTGGTTGATCGATTGTTTGTAACATATGATCCATAATAGCTAAACGACCTTGACGAGCTTGTTCAAGAGCTTCTTCAATCACTTCACGTGTTAAACCATCAATTTTGATATCCATTTGAATTGCAGTAATACCCTCTTTAGTTCCAGCAACTTTGAAGTCCATATCACCTAAGGCATCTTCCATACCTTGAATATCAGTTAAAATTGTATAACTATCTTCACGAGTGACAAGACCCATAGCAATACCGGCTACTGGAGCTTTAATAGGCACACCAGCATCCATTAACGCTAATGTTGAGCCACAAATTGAAGCTTGTGAAGATGAACCATTTGACTCTAATACTTCACTCACAATGCGAATTGTGTAAGGGAACTCCGTAGTGTCAGGAATGATATATCTAAGCGCTCTTTCACCTAGTGCACCGTGACCAATTTCACGACGACCTGGTGCTCTTACTGGACCCGTTTCACCTACTGAGAAATTAGGGAAATTATAGTGGTGCATAAAACGTTTTTCAATTTCAGGTCCTAATCCATCAATAAGTTGATACTCTCCTAATGCCCCTAAAGTAAGTACAGATAATGCTTGAGTTTGTCCACGAGTAAACAATCCAGAACCATGTGCACGTGGTAACAAACCAACTTCTGATTCAAGCGGACGAATTTCATCTGGTTTACGTCCATCAGGTCTAATTTTTTCATCTGCAATTAATCGACGAACTTCTTCTTTTACTAAATCATTTAAAATTGCATATACTTCATCGATAAGCAATTCATTTTCTGGATCCGCTTCGTCTACAAATTCAGTAGCGATTTCTGCTTTAAGTGCATCTAAATTTTCATCACGTTGTTGTTTGTCAAATGTTAATACAGTTTCTTTTAATCCTTTTTCTTCCGTTAAAGATTTTACTCGTTGTACTAATTCTTCATCACGTTCAACGGGAATAAATTCTTTTTTTACAGGTTGAATATGCTCAACAACTTCTTCTTGGAAAGCAACTAAACGTTTTATCTCTTCATGACCAAAGAAAATCGCTTCAAGCATTTCTTGCTCTGTAATTTCACTCGCACCTGCTTCAACCATATTTACAGCATCTTTATGACCAGCAACTTCTAAATCTAAACGAGATACTTCTTTTTGTTCAAGTGTTGGATTAATCACGTATTTTCCATCAATATATCCTACATTTACACCGGCAATTGGGCCTTGGAATGGAATATCAGACACGCTCAATGCCATTGATGATCCAATCATTGCTGCCATTTCTGGGGAACAGTCTGGATCCGCACTTAATACAGTATTCATAATTTGAACGTCATGTCGATAACCTTTAGGGAATAATGGTCTAATTGGTCTATCAATTAAACGTGCAGTAAGTGTCGCTTCATCTCCAGGACGACCTTCACGTTTTTTAAACCCACCTGGAATTTTACCAGCTGCATACATTTTTTCTTCATAGTTAACTGTTAAGGGAAAAAAATCACCATCACGTGGCTCTTTAGAAGCAACTGCTGTAGATAATACAACAGTATCACCATAACGTACTAAAACTGCACCATTAGCTTGTTTCGCTAATTGACCTGTCTCAATCGTTAACGATCTTCCAGCCCATTCAGTTTTGAACACTTTCTTTTCTTGAGACATTATGAATCTCCTCTCTGAAATCTAATACTTACATCATATCATTTATTTATATATTTTTATATTAGTGTTTATGATAAAAATACAAAAAAAGGAAAGTACCAATCTAAATGGTGCTTTCCCTTCAATATATTTAAAATTAACGACGAATACCTAATGATTTAATTAATTCACGGTAACGTTGAATATCTTTACTACGTAAGTAGTTTAATAAGTGTCTACGACGACCAACCATTTTTAATAATCCACGACGTGAATGGTGATCTTTTTTGTGTTCACGTAAGTGTTCATTTAATGCAGAGATTTCTGCAGTTAAAACAGCGATTTGTACTTCTGGTGAACCAGTATCTGTTTCGTGTACACGATATTCTTTAATAATTTCATTTTTACGTTCTTGAGTAATAGCCATATTAAATTCCTCCTAATTTTTGTTTACACCTTAATCTGAGCAAGACGTCGGAGTTTCAACCTGCCAAGATAAAGGATTCAATAATAATAAGTTTTTCAAAAACTCAACTTTAAATATTATACGATACATCATCACCAAAATCAACTGCTAAAAGATATTTTGCACGTTCCTTATCATCATTCATTTGACTGACTAAAGCATCTATACCATCAAATTTTACCTCTGGTCTTAAATAATGGTGCCAATATACGATTACACGTTCTCCATAAATATTTTCTTCAAAATCAAAAATATTTACCTCTATCACCACTTCTGCTTTAGATGGATCGTGGAATGTCGGCTTGACACCTACGTTAGCTACCCCACGATATATTTTGTGTTCGGCACCTATTTCAATACTTACCGCATAGACCCCTTTTTTAGGAAGTACATGATCATTGCTAGGTTGGACATTCGCTGTTGGAAAACCGATTGTTCGACCTCTTTTTTCTCCTTGAACAACTGTGCCTTTAATTCGATATACATAACCTAATTCATCATTAGCTTTTTGTAGATTGCCTTCATGTAACGCTTGTCTAATTGATGTTGTTGAAATTTTTTCAGAATCCAAATCTAATTTACCGACTATTGTAGTATTAAATTCATCTATTTCATTTAACACGGCCATATTTCCTTTACCAAATTTACCAAATGTAAAATCAAATCCTGCAACAACTTCTTTAACATGATTATTAATAATATAGTCTTTGATAAACTCTTCAGCTGTGACATTAGCGAAACGTGACGAGAAATTGATAACAATACAATAATCAATATCATGCTGTTCTATCATTTCTAATTTATCAGATAGTGGTGTTAAGTAATCTGTACGTTTACGTTCAGGATTTAATACTACTGATGGATGCGGATCAAATGTTGTTACTGCTTTTTTTAAATTTTTTTCTTTTGCCCGTACATCTAATGCTTCAAATACTTTACTGTGACCACGATGCATACCGTCAAAAAAACCAAATGCCATTGCAACATCTTCTTTTATGAGTTGTTCATTTTGTATTGGATGTGTTATTTCTATCACTTTCATATCAATCAAAGGCTCCTTTAATTAAATACTTTTTTAGGCTTTATTTCGTTAATTTTGTCAGGATGATGTTCATAAATGGCTAATGCTTTTTCACTTATCTTATCAATAAACACAAATTGCTTTTCTAATGATAGAGTAAAATCTTTTTTTAGAAGTTTTTGACCATTTAAGATTCTATACTTTAAAGTGTCATCATCAATAACTACATGTTGTAAACTTTTCAAACCATATTCTATAGGAAATAGATAATGTTGTAATCTTTCATGCTCATGTAATTCAGAAATTTTTTCAAGTGATAAACTCTCATTTATATTAAATCCACCCGAATTTATACGAGTTAACAACGACATATGAGCAGGATAGTCTAAAGCTTTGCCAATATCTGTTGCTAACGTTCTGATATAGGTACCTTTTCCACACGTTACTTTTATATCAAAATGACATATTTGTTCTATAAATGTTAAATCAGATATTCGTTCAATTTCATCAATTTTAACTTGTCGTTTTGGCCGTTCAATAGTTTCCCCTTTTCTAGCATATTCATATAATTTTTTTCCATTTACTTTGACAGAAGAATACATTGGAGGAACCTGCTCTATTACTCCTTTAAATTCTTCTAGAACATGATCAACTTCTATAGAATTAATCATATTCGACGATATATTTACTTTTTCTATTACTTCTCCAGTTTGATCTTCAGTTGTCATACTTTCACCTAATGTAATAGTTGCTTGATAAGATTTCCCCATATCCATGACATAGTCGCTTACTCTTGTTGCTGTCCCTATACAGATAGGTAGTACACCTGAAACTTCAGGATCTAATGTTCCTGTATGACCTATCTTTTTAGTTTTTAAGATTTTTCTAAGTTTAAATACAACATCATGACTGGTTAACCCACGTTCTTTATACACTGGTAATATACCGTTGTACATTTTTTCACACCCTTTAATTTATTATGACTCACTATGTATTATTAAATAATCTAATGTCTTATCCATATGTTATCAGTATTAATCATATAAAAAGGAGTAGGACTGAATTCATGTAAATGTTATCGTCCTACCCCCATTATATGTTACATCTAAACTTCTTTTTCTGAAGTTATTTGATTAAATGTCACTGATTAATAACAATGATAAAGTATTATTTATCTTGCTTGTGTAAATCTTGAATCATTTTTTCAATTTTATTACCGTATTCAATTGATTCATCATATTCAAAGAATAACTCTGGTACTATACGTAATCTCATTCTTGAACCTAGCTCAGATTTAATGAATCCTTTTGCTTTATCTAAAGCTTTAAACGTATCATTAACTTCCTTCTTATTACCAAGCACTGTTAAGAAAACTTTGGCTTGTGATAAATCATTTGTTAATTCAACGTCAGTAATAGTAATAAATCCTACTCTTGGATCTTTAACTTTATTATTAATGATATCCATAACTTCTTTTTTCATTTGTTCGCCAACACGTTCAGCTCTCATATTACTCATGGATATGTCACCTCTTTATTATTTAACATATGATTAGAAAAGAAGGCTAAAGTGTCTACCTATATCATATACACTTCAGCTCTTTACAAATGAGTTATCTTTCAATTTCTACCATTTCGAATGCTTCAATAATGTCGCCTTCTTTAATGTCATTAAAGTTTGCAATTGTAATACCACATTCGTAACCTTGTGATACTTCTTTAGCGTCATCTTTAAAACGTTTTAACGTATCAAGTTCACCTTCGAATTGAACGATACCATCACGAATGACACGTACGCCTGCGTTACGAGTGATTTTACCTTCAGTTACGTAACTACCAGCAATTGTTCCAACTTTTGAAACTTTGAATGTTTGACGTACTTCAGCTTGTCCGATAACTTGTTCTTCAAATTCAGGATCTAATAAACCTTTCATCGCTGATTCAATTTCTTCTATAACATTGTAGATGACTCTATGAAGACGCATATCAACATTTTCAGCTTCTGCTGCACGTTTCGCACCTGCATCAGGACGTACATTAAATCCAACAATAATACCATTTGAGGCATTGGCTAATGTAACATCTGATTCATTGATTGCCCCTACAGCTGTATGAATAATACGAACATTTACGCCTTCAACATCAATTTTCATAAGAGATGCAGCTAAAGCTTCTACAGAACCTTGTACATCACCTTTAATAATGACATTAAGATCTTTCATTTCTCCTTGTTTCATTTGTTCGAATAAATTGTCTAATGAAACATTTTTACTTTCTTGACGTTGTTGAATCACACTTGCTTCATGACGAGCTTCACCAATACGACGCGCTTGTTTTTCATCTTTGAAAATAACGAAGCGGTCACCTGCTTGAGGTACATCGTTAATACCAGTAATTTCAACCGGTGTAGAAGGTCCAGCTGTTTTAATTCTTTGACCCAAGTCATTTACCATAGCTCTTACACGACCATACGTATTACCAACTACAATTGAATCACCTACATGTAACGTACCATTTTGAACTAATAATGACGCAGCTGGTCCACGTGATTTATCTAATTCTGCTTCAATAACAGTACCTACTGCTTGCTTGTCAGGATTAGCTTTTAATTCTTGTACTTCGGCAACTAAACCAATCATTTCTAATAAGTCATCAATACCATCAGCATTTAATGCTGAAAGTGGTACAAAGATTGTGTCGCCACCCCAATCTTCTGGAATTAAACCATATTCAGTTAACTCTTGCATCACTCGATCTGGATTTGCAGTTGGTTTATCAATTTTGTTGACCGCAACAATTGTTGGTACATCCGCTTCTTTAGCATGGTTAATTGCTTCAATTGTTTGAGGCATAACGCCATCATCTGCTGCTACTACTAAAATAGTGATATCTGTTACTTGAGCACCACGTGCACGCATTGTTGTGAACGCTGCATGTCCAGGGGTATCTAAGAAAGTTATTTTTTTACCATTATTTTCAATTTGATATGCACCAATGTGTTGTGTGATACCACCTGCTTCTCCTGCTGTTACTTTAGTATTTCTAATTGAGTCTAGTAATGTTGTTTTACCATGGTCAACGTGTCCCATAATTGTCACAACTGCTGGTCGTTCGATTGCATCTGGATCGTCTTCTTCATCATCAAAATAAGTTGTTAGGTCTTCTTCGTTAACAACAACTTCTTTTTCAATTTCAACACCATAATCATCTGCGATAAGTTCTAATGTTTCTTCATCTAATGATTGGTTGATGTTAGCAACAATACCTAATAAGAATAATTTTTTAATAATGCCAGACGATTCGATATTTAATTTATCAGCAAGTTCTCCTACTGTAATACCTTCCTCATACGTAATTTTTGAAGGCATTTCTTTAGGTTCAGTAGTAGGTTTGCTATTCTTGCCTTTATTATTATTTTTATTGTTTTTATTATTTTTGTTGTTTTTGCTATTTTTATTGTTTTTTTTCTTTGAATTAGATTTATTTTGATTATTATCTTTTTTATTTTGCTGTTTTTGGTGATTATTTTGAGTGTTTTGTTTTTTATTTTCTTCATTTTGTGATGATTTGAACTTTTTATCAAGCATCTTAATATGGTCATCTTCTAATGCTTGCATGTGATTGGATACTTCAACGTCCATTTTCTTTAACTCATCTATAATCTCTTTACTTTTAACATTTAATTCTTTCGCATATTCGTAAATTCTCTTTTTACTCATATAATCACTCCTTACAATATTCATCAATCATCGACATAAGCTTTTTGGCAAAACCTGAATCTGTCACGCCAATATTTACACGTTCTTCTTTGCCTAATGATTGTCCTAATTCTACTCTCGTACCGAAAACTCTAAATGGAACTTGATATGTGTCACATTTATTCTTTATATTCTTTTTAGCGTTATCTGAAGCATCAGTAGATAAAATCACAAGCTTAATATTACGTTTTTTTATTTCTGATATGAGTACTGATTCTCCAACTTTAACTTTTCTAGCTCTCATCGCTAAGCCTAAAAAATTAAATATCTGTTCTTTTATCATTTAGGAATCTCTTCTCTATAAATTAATCGAATAACTTCTTTATATACAGGATCTAATTTTTCAGGACTTTCATTAAAATACTTCTCGAGTACACCATTTTTTTGAGCATCTTCTACGCTTTTAACATCTTTTGAAACATATGCACCTCTACCTTGTTGTTTTCCAGTACCATCAGCGAAAATTTTGCCTTCTTTATTAATTACTACTCGAATCATATCTTTTTTAGGACGCATTTCATTCGTGATGATGCATTTACGCATTGGAATTTTCTTCTTCTTCATTTACTACTCACCCCATATGCTTAAACGTATTAATGTTCTTCTTTATTATCTGAAGCGTCTTGTGCTTCATTTGAAGTTTCATCAACTTCCGCTGATAATTCAGCTGTTGTTAAGTTTGTTTCTTCTAAATTTATGTCGTCAATTTCAATATCTTTATCTTCAGAAAATACTATTTCATCAGCTTTTTCTTCAGATTCAATTACAGGATAAATCCCTGCTTCGCGAGCATCTGTTTCAGATTTAATATCAATTTTCCATCCTGTAAGTTTAGCAGCTAAGCGCGCATTTTGTCCACGTTTACCAATAGCTAATGATAATTGATAATCAGGTACTACCACTACAGTAGATTGGTTATCTTCATCAACAATAACTTCTAAAACTTGTGATGGGCTTAAAGCATTACGTACAAAAACGTTTGGATCTTCATTCCATTGGACAATATCGATTTTTTCTCCACCTAATTCTTCAACAACCGCTTCAACACGTGAACCTTTTGCACCTACACAAGCTCCCACTGCATCTATATCTGGATTTTCAGAGTATACACTAATTTTAGAACGGTCTCCTGCTTCACGTGCAACTGATTTCACAATAACAGTTCCATCATAAATTTCTGGGACTTCTTGTTCAAATAAACGCTTTAATAAACCCGGATGACTTCTTGATACATAAATTTGTGGACCTTTTGTTGTTTGCTCTACTTTATTAACATAGACTTTAATTCTTTCATTTGGAACGTATGTTTCATTAGGACTTCTTTCAGCTTCAGATAAAACCGCTTCGATTCTACCTAAATTAACATACACATATCGATGATCAACACGATCAATCACACCTGTTAAAATATCTTCTTCTTTATCAATAAACTCAGAGTATAAAATTTCTCTTTCAGCATCTCTTAGACGTTGCATGACTGCTTGTTTAGCAGCCTGTGCGCCAACACGACCAAAGTCTTTAGGTGTGACATCTTCTTCATAAATATCACCTATTTCATAAGCAGGATTTTTAACTAAAGCTGTGCTTAAATCAACTTCTTCACGATCATCAAATACTTCTTCTACAACTTCTTTACGTGCGATGACTTTAAATGTACCTTCATCCATATTTAATTCTACACGGACGTTTCTAGCACTATCATAATTTTTCTTATATGCAGTAATTAAAGCTGCTTCAATTGCATCAATCAAAACTTCTCTTGGAATTTTCTTTTCCTTTTCTAAGTATTCAGTTGCTAATAATAATTCATTACTTGCCACAATTATTCCTCCTCATCACGTTAAATCATTACAGCGTGACGTGCTTTTGCAATTTTATTTCTTGGTATCTCAATTGTTTTTTTCTTTGCTTTTTCTTTAACTTCCATAATTATTGTGTCATCATCGACAGACTTCAGAATGCCTAACCATTCTTTATCACCTTCAATTGGCGCATAAAGAGATACAAATACAGGTTGCTCTATCGCATTTTGATAATCTTTTTCTTTTTTTAGTGGACGTTCAGCTCCAGGTGAAGCTACATCAAGATAATACATTTCAGGGATAGGATCATTTTGATCCATTGCTTCACTTATTTTTTCAGAAGCAAGCGTACAATCATTTAAATCCACGCCACCTTCTTTATCAATAGAGATTCTCAAAAAACGATCTTTGCCTTCTTTTGCATATTCAACATCAACTAATTCAAAGTTTAAATCATCTAAAATGGGAGTAATGATAGTTTCTACTTCTTCAGTAATTTTACTCATACAGGCCTCCTTTTTGGCAAATAGAAAAGAGCGGGTATATGCCCACTCTTTCTGCCTGAGTCTAAATTTTTACACAAGACAATTATAACACACTTTATATGCTTAAACAAATGAAGCTACTATTAATACTTCTAAGTTCTCAATTTACATATCAAAAATGGACAACTGTGCTTTATCTGGTAAATCTGGTAATGAACCTAAATCATCAAGGTATTCAATGATTTTTTGAGACAAACCTGCTTTTTTATTAAGGTCTTCTTTAGATAAAAACGGCCCGTCTTCGCGTGCCTCAACAATACGTTTAGCTACGTTTTCACCTAATCCTGGCACAGCAATAAATGGTGGAATCAATGTATCATCTTCAATAACGAAATCAAAAGCTTGACTTTTTTCTAAACTAATCGGCTGCATTTTAAATCCACGATGTGCCATTTCATTCATTATTTCTAATACTGTTAATACATCTTTTTCTTTTTTTCCTAAATCCATATAACGAGAATACATATCTTTAACTGTGTTCTTAATACTCTCTTTATCTTTAATCATTGTAATTAAATCAAAGTCTGATGCACGAATTGTAAAATATGCTGCATAATAGTATAACGGATGGTGCACTTTAAAGTATGCAATACGTACAGCCATAAGTACGTAAGCAGCTGCGTGAGCTTTAGGGAACATGTATTTAATTTTTAAGCATGAATCTAAATACCAATCAGGTACATCATTTGCTTTCATCGCATCTATCATTTCATCCGTAAGTCCTTTACCTTTACGCACAGACTCCATTGTTTTAAAGGCCATTGATGGTTCAAGCCCAGCATACATAAGATATACCATGATATCGTCACGACAACCAATTACACTGGATAAATCGCAGATGCCTGAGCGAATTAACTCTTGTGCATTACCAAGCCACACATCGGTACCATGTGATAATCCTGAAATTTGTACAAGTTCAGAAAATGTTGTCGGCTTAGTGTCTTCTAACATTTGACGAACGAATCCAGTACCAAATTCAGGTACACCAAATGTGCCTGTCTTACATAAAATATCCTCTTCTGTTACACCTAAAGAGGCCGGACTACTAAATATTTGCATTGTCTCCTTATCATCAACAGGAATCGTTTTAGGATCGATACCCGATAGATCCTGTAACATACGTATCATTGTAGGATCATCGTGTCCAAGTATATCAAGTTTTAACACATTATCATGAATCGAGTGGAAATCAAAGTGTGTTGTCATCCAAGATGCACTTTGATCATCTGCTGGATATTGTATCGGTGTAAAATCGTAAATATCCATATAGTCAGGAACTACAATAATTCCTCCTGGATGCTGTCCAGTTGTACGTTTAACACCTGTACATCCTTTGACAAGTCTATCGATTTCCGCACCACGTTTATGAATACCTTGATCATTTAGATATCCTTTAACGAAACCAAACGCTGTTTTTTCAGCCACTGTACCAATTGTACCTGCTCGGAATACTTTATCTTCTCCAAAAAGTACTTTCGTATAGTTATGCGCATGCGGTTGATATTCACCACTAAAGTTCAAGTCAATATCTGGCACTTTATCTCCTTTAAATCCTAAGAAAGTTTCAAATGGAATATCTTGACCTTCTTTAATTAATTCGCCACCACAAGTTTCACACGTTTTATCAGGTAAGTCGAATCCAGAACCTACCGACCCATCATCAAAAAATTCACTCGTCTTACAATGTGGACATATATAGTGTGGAGGGAGTGGATTCACTTCTGTAATCTCTGTCATTGTTGCAACAAAACTCGAACCTACAGAACCACGTGATCCTACCAAATATCCATCATCTAATGACTTTTTAACTAACCGTTGTGATATGAGATAGATAACTGAAAAGCCATTACCAATAATACTATCTAATTCTTTTTCGAGACGATCAATTACAATTTGCGGTAAGTCATCACCATACAATTTTTTAGCATTTGTATAGCTTAATTCACGTATTTCTTCATTAGCGCCCTCCATACGTGGCGTATATAATTGATCTTTAATTGGAATGACTTTCTCAATTCGGTCTGCTAATTCATTTGTATTTTTAACAACAATATCATAGGCTTTATCTTCTCCTAAAAAGTGAAATTCATCTAACATTTCATCTGTTGTTCTAAAATGCGCTTCCGGAAGTGTGGAACGATTTAATGGATTACCTGGTTGTGATGCAATTAAAATTTTACGAGCAATAGCATCATGCTCAAATAAGTAATGAGCATTACCAGTAGCTATCACAGGGATCCCTGTACTTTCTCCCGCTGTTAAAATACGATCATATATTTCATACAATGTTTCAGTATCACGAATTAATTCGCGATCGATTAAATCTTGATAAAGTTTAGGTGGTTGTACTTCTATAAAATCATAATACTTTGCTATTTTTTCAACTTCAGATTGATCACGTTGCATCACAGCTGTAAATAATTCCCCTTCATCACAAGCTGTACCAACTAGAATCCCTTCTCGATATTCATTTAATAATGATCGTGGAATTCTAGGTGTTCGATAATAATATTTTACTAAAGAAGCACTTACAATTTTAAATAAATTCTTGAGTCCATCTTGATTTTGAACTATGAGTGTAACATGGGTTGGTCGTGCACGTTTATAGGCATCTTCATTTGATAATTTTTTATTAATATCTTTATGATTAGTCACACCTAGTTCTTTCATCTGTTGAACCATTTTAATGAAAATGTAAGCTGTTGCTTCAGTATCATAAATCGCTCTATGGTGCTGAGTAAGTTCAACACCATATTTTTTAGCTAAGAAATTCAATCCATGTTTACCGTATTCAGTGTTTATGGTACGTGATAATTCAAGGGTATCAATCACTCCATTAGTTGATGGACCGAAACCTAGTCGTTCGTATCCAGTATCAATAAAGCCCATATCGAATGAAGCATTATGTGCTACAAAAATGGCATCTCCTACCCATTCTTTAAATTCTGTTAATACCTCTTCAATTTCTGGTGCATCCACTAGCATGTCATCTGTAATGTGTGTCAGATTAATTATTGTTTCTGATAATTTTTCATGTGGATTACTAAATCTTTCAAATTTATCTATAATTTCACCATCTTTAACTTTAACAGCAGCAAGTTCGATAATTTGATCATATTGATTAGATAATCCAGTTGTTTCGACGTCAAACACTACATATGTAGCTTCTTTTAAATCTCTGTCAGTAGGTTTATAGGCAATAGGTACTCCATCATCGACTAACATGCCTTCCATCCCGTAAATCATTTTAATTCCATTTTTTTCTGCTGCACTATGAGCATCAGGGAATGCTTGAACCACATTATGATCAGTAACAGCTATTGCTTTATGTCCCCATGTTGCAGCCTGATTAACATACGCACTAATGTTTGGAATGCCATCCATTTGACTCATTGATGAATGTAAATGAAATTCGACACGTTTCTCTTCTGCTTTATCTTGTTTAGGTGTCTTTTTGATTTCTTCAATATCTGACATCATCATGACTAAATCGCGTACAAACGTATCTTCTTCTATACGACCTTGTGCACGCACCCATTTACCTACACTTAAAGCTTTAAAGTGATTTAAATCATCCTTATTTTTTCTAGTAAACATTTTTAATACTAAAGAATCTGTATAGTCTGTCACCTTAAGTTCAACGATGTGACGTCCACTTTTTAGCTCTTTAATATTAATATCAAAGATAACCCCTTCAATGGCTACTTTAAATTCTTCTTCAATAATTGTTTCAATAGGTTTAATATTTTCAACGTGAATTGGCTTTCCTATTTGACATTTTTCAACACTACTACCGTTATTATCTTGTTGTTTTGCTTTTTCAGCTCTTATTTTTTCAATTTTTTCTGTAGCTTCTTTAGCACTTTGTTGATCTTCTTCTTGAATATGTGCCTCTAATGAAGCAAGATCTTCATCTCTATTCGAATCATCAGTTTCAAATATTACTTTATCTATATCAAAGCCACATTTTTGAAATGCTTTTACTAAACTACCATTACAAACTTTATCAAAATGATTTCTTTCAATATCATTTGAAGTCATTATTTTTAAAACATTGCCTGACATAATTAAACGTTTTTGTTTAAGTTGACCCTTCACTTTTGGTGATAAGGCTGTGTGTTCAATACAATGTCCAAAATATTTAATCACATGTTCATCTTGATTCGATGTATTTTGAATTGTAAAATGCCAGTCCACATGTGCAATATCTTTAAACTCTTCTTTAATTGCATGAGTAAAGATTAAATAGTCTTCATTTGAAAGAAAATAAGGTAACGTAATCTGAAATTCCCAACTTCTATTTTTATTTGATACATCTATTCGTGTGAGTTCACCTTTTTCAAGTATTTCTTTATCCAATTGATTTGAAATCTTAATTTGATCGGCAAGTACTCTAAATTTTTCCTGACTTGTCATTGCCACAAAGAATAACCACCTTATTTCGAACTTATCATTTACTTAAAAAACTTGATTTATATTATACTACTTTCACATTTATTTTTCATGATTACAGTTTAACTAATAAAAACAATAAAAGAGGTTGGAAACAACAACATGTTCCAACCATTTTTATTCATGTGTACCTATAGGTTTTCATAGAGTGACGCAATGTGATTGTTTAATTCATTAATATGAACCTCTTCACTTTCACCTGTTTGACGCACTTTAACTTCAACAATACCTTCACTTGCATTTTTACCTACAACAATTCTTATCGGTAAACCAATTAAATCAGCATCATTAAATTTAACGCCTGCACGCTCTTTACGATCATCATAAAGTACATCATATCTAGATTGTAATTCTGAGTATAATTTATCTCCTAATTCAAGTTGTTCTTCTTTTTTAGGATTAATTGTGATTAAATGTAAATCAAATGGAGTGACTGACTTTGGCCAAATAATACCATTTTCATCATTATTTTGCTCAACAATCGCACTTAATGTTCTAGACACTCCAATACCATAGCAACCCATAATTAAAGGTTGAGCTTTACCTTGATTGTCTAAAAATTTAGCATTCATTGCTTCAGAATATTTCGTTCCAAGTTTAAATACTTGTCCAACTTCAATACCTTCTGCAAATTTTGCATTTCCAGAACCATCACTTAATGGTTCACCTTCTAAAATAAATCTAAAGTCTCCGTATTCATCGATATTAAAATCACGCTCAACATTTGCATTAATATAGTGATAGCCATCTTCATTAGCACCTACCACTATGTTATTTAAATCTTTAACAAAATTATCAGCAATAATTTTAATGTCTTTATTATGAATAGGTCCTAATGAACCAGGATTTGCTCCAAGTAAATTTACAATTTCATCTTGAGTCGCTATTTCCACATTATCAGTTTCAAAGTATGCTTTCACCTTCACATCATTGAGCTCGTGATGGCCTCTTACTAAGAACATCATGAATTCTCCATCCACTTTGAAAATCATTGTTTTTACAATTTCATCAATTGGACGATTTAAAAAGTCAGCTAATTCTTGAGCTGTTTTAATATTTGGCGTTTCTATTTTTTCTAGTGATTTAATGTCTGTATGTTTCTCATTTGGATAATACTTAACTTCAGCTTTTTCAATGTTTGCTGCATAATCACTATTTTCACTATACACAATCGTATCTTCACCAATTTCACTTAAAGCCATAAATTCATGTGTATGATGACCACCAATAGCACCAGAATCAGCTACTACTGGACGCGCGTTAATTCCAACACGTTTGAAAATACGACTATAAGCATTATACATATCTTGATACGTTTGATCTAATGATGCTTCATCAGCATGGAAAGAATAAGCATCTTTCATGATGAATTCTCTTCCACGTAATAAACCAAAACGTGGACGTTTTTCATCACGGAACTTAGATTGAATTTGGAATAATGTTAATGGTAGTTGTTTATAAGACTTTAATTCATCCCTAACGATAGAAGTCACTACTTCTTCGTGAGTAGGTCCTAAAGCAAATTCTCTTCCATTACGGTCTTTTAATCGCATTAATTCAGGACCATAAGCGCCCCAACGTCCCGACTCTTCCCAAAGCTCTGCTTGTTGCAATGCTGGCATTAAAATCTCAACTGCATCAATACTTTCCATTTCTTCACGAATAATTTTAGAAATATGATTTAGTACACGTGTTGCTAATGGTAAATAACTATAAATACCACTTGTGCTTTGTTTAATTAAACCTGCTTTTAATAATAACTGATGACTTAAAGCCTCAGCTTCAGAAGGGACTTCTCTCATTGTTGGTATAAAAACTTTCGATTGTTTCATTTTTTATCCTCCTAAATTATAAGAAATAACGTTGTATATCATTCCAAGTGACTAAGACCATAATAATCACTACAAATATAGCTCCAACAGCAATAATTGCAGTCTCAGCTCTTTTGTTTACTGGTCTTCTAAATATCGCTTCATAAATAACAAATAAAATTCTACCACCATCTAAAGCTGGAATAGGTAATAAGTTCATAATTCCTAAGTTAACACTCAGCAATGCCGTATAGTAAGTTAATGCAATAATACCTTGTTTTACTACAGAATCTACATTGTGATAAATACCAACTGGACCATTTAACATGTCAAAAGTAAAGCCACCTGTAAAAATACTTCCAATCATTGTTCCAACTGCTTTAAAAATAAGTACACTTGCATCTAAAAATTGTTGTACGCCTAATGCTAATGGCTTAAATAGTGAATGTTCATTTGCGGGTTGAAAACCTAATACATAAGAAGTTTTAGAATTTAATTTTGTCTGTTTAATCACTTGTTTTTTAGGTGTAACTTCTAGTGATTTGGTATGACCATCTCGTACAATTTTAATTGTAGTTTGATGGTCTTTCGTTTTATTAAGTGCACTTTGAATATCACTAAAATCGTTAATTTTATAGTGCCCAACTTGAACAATTTTATCTCCAGGTTTTAATCCAGCTTCTTGTGCTGGGTAATGGTCTGCTAATTGTTTTACTGTAGGTGTAGGCGTACCTTGATAATAAGCTAAGCCAATAAACAGTACGAGAGCTAAAATAAAGTTAAATAATGGGCCCGCAAATAAAGTTAAAAACTTAGGTAATGGCTTTTTATGTGTAAATTGACGATGCCTTGGAGCAATTTGAATTAAACTACCATTTTCAACAAAGTAAGCTTTTTTAGCAATATTAAAATGGTGTCTTTCATTATCATATGCTGTAATACCTTCAATATATAAATCATCTTTAAAATCACATCGTTTAACTTCAATCGCTTCAATTTTTTGAAATTTATGTTGATCATCTAAAATAACATGTGTAATTTCATCTTGTTCATTTAGTTTTATTTTAACATTCATTCCTGGCTGAACTGGTGGTTCTTCTAATCCATCTCCTGCCATTCTTACATATCCACCAACTGGAAGTAAACGTATTGTATATAACGTTTCATCTTTACGGAAACTGAAAATTTTGGGTCCCATTCCAATCGCAAATTCTGGACACATAATACCTGCACGTTTTGCAAAAAACATATGTCCATATTCATGTACTGTAACAAGTACACCAAATACGATAATAAATGAGACGATTGTGATTAAATAACTCACTTACAACACCTCAATTAATTTTAATATTTAAATTATCTAGATTATACGATTTTAAATTTTATAATAATTCCTAGTATAAAAAAACAGTTTTAAAAAAAGAGCTATAAAGTACACGATTGTATAATATTAATCAAATGTGAACTCAATAACTCCTCAATTATATCATTATATGCTTTTCATAAATAAATAAAACGCTAATTTTTTATTACATTTGTAGTAATAGAATGTTTAACAGTGGTAAAACAAACATAAAGCTATCAAATCTATCTAAAATACCGCCATGTCCTGGCAAGATTCTGCCTGAATCTTTAACACCAAAATGACGTTTAAAACCAGATTCTACTAAGTCACCTAATTGACCAAATACACTTAAAATAATTGTAATTAATAATAACAGCCAAATATTCAGATGAAAATCTACAAAAGACATCATTACAAGTGGAACAATTAAACTACAAATGAGTCCTCCAATAAAACCTTCAATCGTTTTGTTTGGACTAATAACTGGCCATAGTTTGTGTTTTCCCATTAATCGTCCAAATATATATGCACCAGTATCTGTTAACCATACAATCAAAAATGCAAACAGTATATAATGTAAACCATAAGAACGTGTAGCGTAAAAATACATAAATCCTATTCCAACGTATGCTACAGACATTAAACAAAATGCAGCGTCCATAAAGCTAAATCTATTTTTCGAAAGTACAGTATAACTTAATAGTATGAAGCTCATTGCAATTAAACTTTTTAATTGAACATCACTCACCCAATCTCCGGCAGACTGAGGAAGCATAATAATGATTAGCGCTACAGCACTGAAAATACCTGGAATTGATAAAAATTTAATCATATTCATATTTAACAATTCTTTTAAAGCAATTAGCGCCAACAAATAAGCAAAAAGCATTAAAATAGTTCCACCTTTTAATAATATAGGTAGAAAAATAAGCAATGCTATAATCGCGGTCAATGTTCTTACTTTCATAATTTACTCCTCACTTAATCCTCCAAAACGTCTTTGGCGAGATTGATATATTTTTATACATTGTTTTAATTCTTCACCATCAAAGTCTGGCCATAACTTCTCATTAAAAATAAATTCACTGTACGAAGCCTGCCAAATTAAGAAGTTACTAAGGCGTTGTTCTCCAGATGTACGTATTAATAAATCTGGATCTGGATATGGATAGGTCATTAAATGTTTGGAAATCATCAATTCATCAATATCGTCACTGTTTTGACCATTACGTTGAAGTTCATCATAAATTGATTTCATACTTTGAACAAGTTCAGCTCGTCCACCATAATTAATGGCAAATACTAATTTCAACCCTGTATTATTTTTGGTTTTTTCTTTAGCATAATTAATCGCCTCAATTGTTGATTGGGGCACTGCATCTAAAAAACCAATAGTTTCTATCTTAACATTTTTCTCTATAAGTTCTGGTAGAAATGTTTTTAAAAAATTAACAGGTAAATTCATGATATAATTAACTTCACTTTCAGGTCTTGACCAATTTTCCGTTGAAAAAGCGTATAAAGTTAAATATTTAACACCTAAATAACTTGCTTCACGTGTCACTTTTTTTATGGTTTGCATACCTTCATAGTGACCTTTAATTCTAGGCATTTTACGCTTTTTTGCCCAACGACCATTTCCGTCCATGATAATTGCTATATGTTCAGGTAAATTATGTATATCTAAATCATCATTTTGATTGATTTTAGTCTTATTTCTTTTTATTAGCTTTCTAAACATGGTCTTTCCTCCGAGCCTGATCATTTCTGTTATATTATATAGGTTATTTAAGAAATCATCTATCATTTTATCATACTAAATAATGGCATTGAATAAGCAAATTAAAAAACTGTACCAAAGTCTGACTTGGCACAGTTTAGACTAAAACAATTTATAATCTTGTCATAGAAGAGTATGATGAAATATTAAACAGACATAATATCTTTTTCTTTTTCATCAATTAAATTATCAATTTCTTTAATTGAATTATCTGTTACTTTTTGAACATCTTCTGTTTGGCTTCTTAAATCATCTTCAGTAATGTCTCCATTTTTTTCGTCCTTTTTCAATTGATCATTGATATCACGACGAATATTACGGATTGAAACTTTTGAATCTTCACCGATTTTTTTAACATTTTTAACTAATTCTTTACGACGTTCTTCAGTTAAAGCAGGAACAGTGATACGAATAACTTCACCATCACTAGTAGGGTTCACACCTAGATTAGCAGCAATAATCGCTTTTTCAATATCAGCTACAGATGTTTTATCGTATGGAGAAATGACAAGTAAGCGTGCTTCAGGCACATTTATACTCGCTAATTGTTGAACTGGTGTTGGTGCACCATAATAATCAACATTGACTCCATTTAATAAATTAGAATTCGCTCTACCTGCACTAATATTAGCTAATTCACGTGATAAATTTTCAATTGATTTTTTCATTCTAGATTTTGTATCTTGAATTATCTCACTCATACATTTACACCTCTAATTATTTAGTAATTAATGTACCAATTTTTTCGCCCATAACGGCACGTTTAATATTGCCTTCTTCCATGATAGAGAATACATTTAATGGAATGTTATTATCCATACAGAATGAAGAAGCAGTTGAATCCATAACTTGTAGGCCTTCTTGTAACATTTGAATATGTGTTAGATGATCATATTTCACAGCATTTTTATCAATTTTTGGATCGGCAGAATACACACCATCAACATTATTTTTACCCATTAAAATGACATCGGCCTCTACTTCAGCTGCACGTAATGCTGCAGTTGTGTCAGTAGAGAAATACGGATTACCAATACCAGCTGCAAAAATAACTACGCGTTTTTTCTCTAAATGTCTAATTGCACGACGACGAATATAAGGCTCAGCAACCTGTTTCATTTCAATTGAAGTTAATACTCGTGTATCACAATCTAATTGCTCTAAACTATCTTGTAATGCCAATGCATTCATTACAGTAGCAAGCATACCCATATAATCAGCTGTACCACGGTCCATGCCTAAATCGCTACCTGTTTTACCTCTCCAAATATTACCGCCACCAACGATAACCGCTATTTCACAATCCATTTTAGCTACTTCAGCGACTTGTTTTGCCACACTTTTAATGATGATAGGATTGATACCAAAACCTTTTTCACCTGCAAGTGCTTCACCACTAAGTTTCAGTACTACACGTTTATATTTAGAAGTCTGCGCCATTATTTTTTCCTCTCTATGATTAATGATATGTAATATATACAAGTAAAGAAGACACTAACGGTCTTCTATAATAAAAGAATCTTATTATATAGAATTCCTTAAAGGTGTCTTCTTTCTTGTTAGAATAATGTGAACAAATTATTTCATCTGACCTTTAACTTCATCAGCAAAGTTTTCTTCGCGTTTTTCCATACCTTCGCCTACTTCATAACGTACGAAGTCAGCTAATTTACCGCCTTTAGATTTTAAGAAAGCTTCAACTGTTTGATCTGGATCTTTAACAAAGTTTTGGTCAACTGCACAAATTTCTTGAAGATATTTACGTAAACGACCTTCAACCATTTTTTCAACGATTTTTTCAGGTTTACCTTCATTTAATGCTTGTTGTTTTAATACTTCTCTTTCGTGATTAATTTCTTCATCACTTACTTGATCTGAAGAAACATATTTAGGGTTAATTGCAGCGATATGCATTGCTACATCTTTAGCAGCTTCTTCATCAGTAGAACCTTCAACTACAGTTAATACACCGATACGTCCACCCATGTGTAAGTATGCACCAAAAGCATCGTTATCAGTTTTAGTTCTAATTGCAAAACGACGAATGCTTAATTTTTCACCGATAGTTGAGATAGCTTCTTTCATTCTTTCATCAACTGTTTGACCACTTGATAATTTAGTTTCTAATAAAGCGTCTACTGTTTCAGCTTTACTTTCAAGGATTTGATTAGCAATTTCTTTAACTAATTCTTGGAATCCTTCGTTACGAGCAACGAAGTCAGTTTCAGAGTTAATTTCTACGATTGCTGCTTCATTACCTTTTACTTCTACATGTACTAAACCTTCAGCAGCGATACGATCAGCTTTTTTAGCTGCTTTAGCGATACCTTTTTCACGCAAGTAGTCAATCGCTTTATCGATATCTCCATCAGTTTCAGTTAGCGCTTTTTTACAATCCATCATACCAGCGCCAGTTCTTTCACGTAATTCTTTAACAAGTTTTGCTGAAATTGCCATTAATTATTCCTCCAATATGTCTAATTGTAATAATAGATGATACTTAAATATTACCATTAAAGGTACCATTATTTCCAATACTCTATTACGATTTATTAATAATTTTTTAAATTAATCTTATTTTAAAAAAAGGGCGATAAGCATTACATCTTATCACCCATTTAAACTATATCTTAGTTTGATTCAACAGTAGTATTTTCTTCAGTTGATTCTGCTTCTTGAGTTTCTTCTTTTTCATCTAAATCGATGTTTTGTTCTGCAGCTACTTCATCGTTAGAAATACCTTGTTGACCTTCTAAGACAGCGTCAGCCATTTTACCAGTTAATAATTTAACGGCACGAATAGCATCATCATTCGCTGGGATAACGTAATCAATTTCATCTGGATCACAGTTAGTGTCAACGATACCAACGATAGGGATATTTAATTTACGTGCTTCAGCAATCGCGTTACGCTCTTTACGAGGATCAACTACGAATAATGCTTGTGGCATAGATTTCATATCACGAATACCGCCTAAAAATTTAATTAAACGGTCGTATTCTTTTTTAAGTTCAACAACTTCTTTTTTAGGTAAAACGTCAAATAAACCGTCTTCTTCCATTTTTTCAATTTCAGAAATACGTTTAATACGTTTAGAGATTGTTTTATAGTTAGTTAAAATTCCACCTAACCATCTTTGGTTAACGTAGAATTGACCAGCACGTTCTGCTTCAGCTTTTACTGATTCTTGTGCTTGTTTTTTAGTACCTACGAATAAGACTTTACCGCCTTCTTCAGATACTTGTTTTAAGAAGTTATAAGCTTCTTCAACTTTTTTAACTGTTTTTTGTAAATCAATGATATAAATACCATTTCTTTCAGTGAAAATATATTTTTTCATTTTTGGGTTCCAACGGCGTGTTTGGTGACCGAAGTGAACACCGGCTTCAAGTAATTGTTTCATTGAAATTACTGCCATATTAAATTCCTCCTATTGGTTAATTACCTCCATAGTAAACTAATATAAAGACAATACTAAAGACTGCACCTTTTATATTTGCATTCACTACGTGTGTATTGGCTTTATAGCCGTCAATAATATTATCACATCTACAATAATTACGCAACATTTTTTAATTATCTAAACGATAAAAAAAGTGTGGCAGAATTTATTTTGAATTTGTCGCCCCTTGTTGGCCTCTGATAGAATTGAAGAATTTTGATACGCGTTCAATTTAATCATGGACTGTCAATATATAAAAATTGCCTAAGACAATTCGTTTTGTCCTAGGCTCTGTAAAAATGATTTATTCACTTCGATTAAGTTCATCTAAGAATTTTTCTTTTTTAACTTTGATAAATGTCCCCTTCATGCCAAGCGATCGTGACTCTATCACTCCAGCACTTTCTAATTTACGTAACGCGTTTACAATTACAGAACGAGTAATACCTACTCTATCTGCTACTTTAGATGCAATTAATAGCCCTTCATTACCACCAAGTTCTTCAAAAATATGTTCAATTGCTTCTTTTTCAGAATAAGATAATGAATTAATTGCCATTGTAATAGCTGCTTTATCACGGGCTTCTTTCTCAACTTCATTATGTTTCTCACGTAAAATTTCCATACCAATAACAGTAGCAGCGTATTCTCCAAGTACTAAATCATTTTCGTTAAAGTCATCTTTTACTCTTCCTAAAATCAGTGTACCTAAACGTTCGCCTCCACCTAAAATTGGGAAGATAGTTGTTTTACTATCAATAAATACTTCTCTATGTTCTGGAGGGAATACTGTCAATTCTGAATCAATATCAATATTTGCTTCAGTTTGTTGAACTTTCATAAGTAAATCAGTATATTCACTTGGAATATGTTTACTTTCAGTCAACATATTACTGATTCGTTCACTCTTTAAAAGTTCATTTAAACTTGAACCTAAAATTTTACCTCGTCGAGAAACGATGAAGACATTTGTAACAGTTACACTACTAATAGTTTGGGCAACATCTTTAAAGTCTACCGCAATGCCTTTATGTTTTTGTAATAACGTATTTAATTCTCTAGTTTTAGATAATAAGCTCATAAAATTTCTCCTTTATTTATATTATAAAATAAATGCACTTAAATCTTTGTTTGTTGAAATAGATTTCAACTTATCATCAACATACTGTGGTGTTATATCTACTACTGCATTTGGCATATTTGGTGCTTCAAAAGATAAATCCTCTAGCATTTTTTCTAAAATAGTGTGTAATCGACGCGCACCAATATTGTCTGTATCTTGATTCACTTGATATGCCATTTCAGCTAATCGTGTTATCGCTTCATCAGAGAAGTTGACAGTAACTTCTTCAGTTTTTAATAGTGCTTCATACTGCTTGATAAGAGATAACTTAGGTTCTGTCAATATTCTATAGAAATCGTTGACAGTTAAACTTTCAAGTTCAACTCGAATTGGAAAACGCCCTTGTAACTCAGGAATCAAGTCACTTGGTTTAGAAACGTGGAAAGCGCCAGCCCCAATAAATAGCATGTGCTCAGTATTTACAGTACCATACTTAGTTTGAATCATGCTACCTTCAAGAATTGGTAATATATCTCTTTGAACACCTTGTCTTGATACATCTTGACCACTATTAGAATTGTTCGTAGCGACTTTATCAATCTCATCGATAAAGATAATTCCCATTTGTTCTGCTAATTCTAAAGCTTCTTGATTAGCAGTTTCTTGATCAATTAATTCATCTGCAAAATCATCAGTAATAATTTTACGTGCTGTTTTTACTGGTACTTCTCTTTCTACTTTTCGCTTAGGCATCAATTGATTCATCATATCTTGCATTTGTTGATTTTGACTCGTGCCTAACATTCCTAATGCCCCAGGGTCTTGTTCAACTTTGATTCTAACTTTTTCTTCTTCTAGCTTACCTGCTAAAAGTTGTTGTCTTATTTCTGAACGTTTTGTTTTGATTTCTTCTGTAGGTGCTTCTTCTTCCTCGTCATTTTGATTAAAATTAGGAATAGCACCACCTAAAAGAGATTCAAGTGGATTGTTATTTTGAGCTGCTTTTTTCTTCATACTAGGAACAAGCAGTTTCACTAATTTCTCGTTAGCTTTTTGTATTGCTTCATCTTTAACTAATGCTTTCTTTTGCTCTTTTACGAGTCTTACTGACACATCCACTAAGTCTCTAACCATACTTTCTACATCACGTCCGACATATCCAACTTCAGTAAATTTTGTAGCTTCCACTTTAATGAATGGCGCACCTACGATTTTTGCCATACGGCGCGCAATCTCTGTTTTACCTACACCTGTTGGACCAATCATTAAAATATTTTTGGGTGCGATTTCTTGTTTAGCTTCTTCATCAAGAAGACTTCTTCTGTATCTATTTCTTAACGCGATTGCTACTTTGCGTTTTGCATCTTCTTGACCTACAATATATTCGTCCAATTTAGATACGATATCTTTAGGTGTTAATTTTATACCGTTTGCATCCATTTACTATTACCTCCACCTTAATGTATGTCCACATCAATTCATTTCCGTTTTGTTTATATATGTTATTTATAAAGTCTCAACAATAATATTATCATTTGTAAATACACAAATATCTGAAGCAACTTTTAAGCTTTCGTATGCCATTTCTTTCGCAGTCATGTGAGAAGCATGACGTTTAAGTGCTCTTCCTGCACTTAATGCATAGTTTCCTCCTGAACCAATAGCGATTAAATCATCGTCAGGCGCAATGACTTCACCTGTACCACTTACCACTAAAATACCATCTTTGTCCATTACGATAAGCATGGCTTCCAGTTGACGTAATTGCTTATCTCCACGCCATTCTTGAGCAAGTTCTACAGCAGCACGTTCTAAATTACCGCTAAATTGTTGTAATTTAGTTTCAAATTTTTCAAATAATGTAAATGCATCGGCTACGCTTCCTGCAAATCCTGCTAACACTTTACCTTCGTATAAGCGTCTTACTTTTCTAGCTGTTTGCTTCATAATTACTTGTTCACCAAGTGTAACTTGGCCGTCTCCAGCCATTGCCGCTTCTCCATTGTGTCTTACAGCATATATCGTTGTAGCATGTAATGATGTCTTACTCATTTATTTACTCTCCTTTTTTGCTCGAGGATGTGCATTTAAATACACTTTACGCAATTGTTGATTAGATACATGTGTATACTTACCAGTTGTAGAAAGGTTAACGTGTCCTAATAAAGATTGAACTGTTCTTAGGTCTGCACCTTGATTCAACAGATGTGTAGCAAATGTATGTCTTAATTTATGAGGATGAATTTCTGTTATACCTGCTGTACGTTTTACTACATCATTGAGAAGATATCTAACACCTCTCTCAGTAATTGGATCACCTTGCATATTAACAATTAAATAAGGGTGACTTTTACTTTTAAGTGGCTTAAATTCTTCTAAATATTGTTCAATACTTTGTCTGCAAAATTCTCCAAAAGGTACAAATCGTTCTTTATTTCCTTTACCCAATACTTTTACTCCTGGTAAATGCATATCTAAATCTGTGAGCTTTATATTCACAAGTTCTGAAACACGAATACCTGTAGCATATAGTAATTCAATTACTACTCTATCTCTTAATCCTTTTTTTACATCACTAGAAACAGTATTAAATAATGCTTCCATCTCTTCTTCATAAAAAAACTGAGGAAGATATTGCTCTTTCTTAGGATGCACAAGTTGTATAAAAGGATTATTTACGGATGTGTCTTGAGTCATCCAAAACTCATAAAATGTTCTTAATGTTGATATTTTTCTTGATACAGTAGTACGTTTCAAATTATTGGAATATAAATAACTTAAATAATTTCTTGCATCTTTATATTCAAACGTTCTTAAATTTAATAGTTCCTGTTCTAAAAACTGATTGAATTGAATTAAATCGTCATGATACGCTTTTAATGTATGGTCGGAGAAATTTCGTTCAACTTTAAGCATATTCAAAAATTTCTTTTGGATTTCTTCCACTAAAAATCCCCTCCATCATATGCATTGTAGCATATAAACTGAGGGGGACTAAAATAATTAGCTATAGAATTCAAAATCTTTTGAGAATTTATGAATAACTTAAAAATTTCTTCAAAATATTTTATTATAATTTAAATCTACAACGTTTTTTTGAAATTTTCTAGATAGTCTAGAGCACGATACGCTTGTACTTCATAACGTTCTTTTTTATCTTTAATGCGGCGATCAAGTGAAGGTAATAAACCAAAGTTAGCATTCATTGGTTGGAAGTTTTTTTCGTTTTTAGCATGAGAAATATAATAAGCCATACTACCTATCATTGTTTCTCTTGGGAAAATCACTTCCCCTTTTCCAAGTAACTTATGTGCTAAATTGATACCTGCTACAAGTCCACTTGCTGCACTTTCAACATATCCTTCTACACCTGTCATTTGTCCTGCAAATTGAATTCTATCATTATGAATTAATTCATACTTTTCATTTAAAACATCAGGTGAATTAATGAAGGTATTTCTATGCATCACACCATATCTAACAATATCAACATTTTCTAAACCTGGAATTAATTGAATGACTTCTTTTTGAGCGCCCCATTTTAAATGTGTTTGGAAGCCGACAATATTATAAAGCGTACCAGCCGCGTCATCTTGACGTAATTGCACTACTGCATATGGACGTTTACCAGTTTTAGGATCTTCTAATCCTACAGGTTTCATTGGACCAAATAGTAATGTTTTGCGACCTCTACCAGCCATCACTTCAAATGGCATACATCCTTCAAAATATTTTTCTTTTTCAAATTCATTTACAGGTGCAACTTCAGCTTCTAATACCGCATCATAAAATCGATTGAATTCTTCTTCAGTCATAGGGCAGTTTAAATATGCTGCTTCACCTTTATCATAGCGTGATTTTAAATAGACTTTATCCATATCAATTGAATCTTTTTCAATGATTGGAGCTGCTGCATCGTAGAAATATAGTTGATCTTTACCTGTAATTTCTACAATTTCTTTAGCTAAATTTTCAGTTGTTAACGGTCCTGTTGCAATGATTGTATGTCCTTCTGGGATACTGTGAATTTCTTTATTCAAAACAGTTACATTAGGATGATTTTTCAATGTATCTGTAATATAACCAGCAAAGTCATGTCTATCTACTGCTAATGCACCACCAGCTGGAACTCTAGCTTTATCCGCTGCTGCGATGATTAATGAATCTAAACGTCGCATTTCTTCTTTAAGCACACCTACACCATTTGTTAATGCGTTACCACGTAGTGAATTAGAACATACTAACTCAGCAAATTTATCTGTATGATGGGCAGGCGTTTGTTTAACAGGACGCATTTCGATTAAATTCACTTTAATACCACGTTCTGCTAATTGATAAGCTGCTTCTGAACCAGCTAATCCTGCGCCTATAACATTAACAGTTTGACTCATATACATTCTCCTTTAATAAAACTCTATTTTTGTACTTCTTCTTTATAATCACAATTAGAACAAATCACTTGAGAACTACGTCCTTTTTTATGCTCCATCAAGTAATGATTACATTTTGGACAATCTCTTCCTATTGGTTTATCCCAAGAAATAAAGTCACACTCTGGATAATTCGAACAACCATAAAATAATCTGTTTTTCTTAGATTTTCTCTCAACTACATCGCCATCTTTGCATTTTGGACAAGTGACACCAATCGTTTTAACAATAGCTTTTGTATTTCGACAATCTGGAAAATTCGAGCACGCCATAAATTTACCATAACGTCCCATTTTTATTACCATAGGAGCTCCACATACTTCGCAATCTTCACCGGCTGGTTCATCTTTAATTTCAATTTTTTCCATTTCTTCCTCTGCACGCGCAACATCTAATTTAAAACTACCATAGAAATTATCGATAACTTTTCTCCAACCGATATCACCTTCTGCAATTTTATCGAGCAAGGTTTCCATATTAACTGTAAATTCAACATCAATAATTTCTGGGAAGTAATCCTTCACTTGCTCATACACGATTTCTCCTAGTTCAGTTGGTACAAAACGTTTACTTTCAAGTTTAACATAATTACGTTTTTGAATTGTGTCAATCGTTGGAGCATATGTTGAAGGTCTACCAATTTTTAATTCTTCTAATGTCTTAACTAATCGTGCCTCTGTGTATCGTGGAGGGGGTTGAGTGAAATGTTGTGCCGGTTCAATTTGTGTTGCAGTTACTTTATCACCTTGATTTAATTTTGGTAATTTATTTTCTTTATCATTATCTTTGTCATCTTTTGCTTCAACATATAATGTCATAAAGCCTTTAAATTTGATTGTTTGTCCATTTGCTCTAAATTTAATGTCATTTTGTGTTACATCTAAAGCCACAGTATCTAAAATTGCAGGAGCCATTTGACTTGCTACAAAACGTTCCCAAATTAATTTATACAAGCGATGTTGATCACGTGTTAAATATGCTTTCATTTCATTTGGTGTACGTAATGTACTTGTTGGACGAATAGCTTCATGGGCATCTTGATCCCCTTGCTTACCTTTTGTTTTACGGTTTGAAGTATACTCAGTACCATACTTTTCTTTAATATATGATTTTGCTTCATCTTTAGCAGTTTGTGAGATTCGTGTTGAATCCGTTCTCATATATGTGATTAATCCAACTGTACCTTGTCGTTTCAAATCGATACCTTCATATAATTGCTGTGCTAACATCATAGTCTTACGTGCTTTAAAATTAAGTTTACGTGCTGCTTCTTGTTGTAACGTAGACGTTGTAAATGGATTTGCAGGGTATCTCGTTTTTTCTTTTTTATTTACATTAGTGATTTCAAATTCATCACCATTTAATTCGGATGTAATTTTCTCAACATCTTTTTTGGTTTTTAATTTATATGGTTTGTTTTTATAATGTAAGAATTTAGCAGTGAACTTCGATTTTTTATATCTAAATTCACCTTCAATTGACCAATATTCCTCTGGTTTAAAATTACGGATTTCATTTTCACGGTCAATGACTAATCTTAAAGCAACTGATTGTACTCGACCAGCTGACAATCCTTTTTTCACTTTCTTCCATAGTACTGGAGAAATATTATAACCTACAAGTCTATCTAAAATACGACGCGCTTGTTGTGCATCAACTAAATTCATTTCAATACCACGAGGATGTTTAAAACTTTCTTTTACTGCATCCTTAGTGATTTCATTAAATACAACTCTGTTTTCTTTTGATTCTTCAAGTTCTAAAATTTTTGATAAATGCCAAGCAATCGCTTCACCTTCGCGGTCAGGGTCACTAGCTAAAAAAACTTTTTTAGCTTTTTTCGCATATTTTTTTAAATCTTTAACAACAGGACCTTTACCTCGAATAGTTATATATTTTGGTTCATAGTTATCTTCTACGTCTACACCCATTTGACTTCTTGGTAAATCACGTACGTGTCCCATAGAAGCAATAACTTTATATCGTTTACCTAAATATTTTTCAATGGTTTTCGCTTTTGCAGGCGACTCAACGATGACTAAATTATCTGCCAAAGTGAATTCCCCCTTGCTTTTTCAATTACTAAAGATAAATGATAAACGGTTAATTTTGTTTTTGTCAATATTTTAATCCAATATAGATATTTTTTTGTGAAATATCCGTTGAATTTTCACAATTAAATATCTATATATTTAATCGTTTAAAAAGCGATAATCGTATAATATATCTTCTGCTTCTGAAACAATCATTGCACCTTCTTGAGCACGTAATAAATTTCCTTTTGTTAAGGGATTAAACATCGATCCAGGCAGTACATAAACATTTCTATTTTGATCTAAAGCACAATCTATCGTAATTTGACTACCACTTTTAATTTTAGCTTCAGTAATTAATACACCACGAGACAAACCGCTTATCAGACGATTTCTTTCAGGGAATTGATATTTGTTTATTTTGGTTAAAGGAGGATATTCACTTATGACTAAACCAGTTTCTTCAATTATATTGCGTAACTCTCGTGTTTCCTTTGGATAATGACTTAAATGACCAAAACCTAGAACTGCAATAGTTGGAAGATGATGTTTTAATGCGAATTGATGAGCTATGCTATCAGCACCTTTCGCTAAGCCGGATACAATCGTTAGTGGAATATTTATAAAATGAGGAAATAGATAATCTAGTGCACATTTAGAATACTTTGTGGACTCACGTGAACCTACAACACCTAACGTATACGTAGATGATAATAAATGTATATTTCCACGATAAAATAATACAAAAGGATAGTCGTAAATAGTTTTAAGCAATGATGAATATTGAGAAGAAAATGAAGTAACATAGTTAACCTGATATCTAGAAAGTTGTGTTTGAATATAATCGTAAGAAATCTCTTCTAATTGAGAAAAACGCTTCTTTTTTAAATATAGAGATTCCCATTCAGTGATCATTTCAAATTGAGCATGTTCATTAACATTGAAAAAATTTGGAAATACACTAAGTAAATGATGAATATGTTGGGTCGTATACCCTACCCATCTCATTTTTAATAAAATAAAATCATTCATGAAATAAATGTCTCCTTTTAATTTATTATACTGTGAATCATTAATAGTAAAATTTCATTTATAAGACAAATTTGATATATAAATGTAAGGAGTAATAATATTAAAAGATTATGTATTCTTTTTGATTTCATAACAAGAGAAAAAATAGAGTGTTCAGTCATTTATAATATATTGGTAGTCTACGATATATATAAGAAAAACTGCCAACAAATTTCAGTAATTGTTGACAGTTTGAATTCTATAATTAATTACATCATTGCTACTTCACTGTTAATAATTCTTCATAAATGCCTGCTTCTTTTACCGCTTCAATTAGTGTTGTACCAATTTCTGATGGTGTATCTGCTGTTTTAACGCCACATTCATTAAGCGTTTTAATTTTTTCTGCAGCAGTTCCTTTACCACCTGAGATGATTGCACCTGCATGGCCCATTCGTTTTCCTGGAGGTGCTGTTTGTCCACCAACAAAACCAACAACTGGTTTAGTCATGTTTGCTTTGACCCATTCAGCTGCTTCTTCTTCAGCAGTACCACCGATTTCCCCAATCATAACAACAGCTTTTGTTTCTTCATCTTCATTAAATGCTTTAAGTACATCGATAAAGTTTGTACCGTTAACTGGGTCCCCACCGATACCTACTGCTGTGGTTTGACCAATACCTTCTTCAGTTAGTTGATGTACTGCTTCATATGTTAAAGTACCTGAACGAGAGACAACGCCTACATGTCCTTTTTTATGAATATAACCTGGCATGATACCAATTTTACATTCATCTGCTGTAATTACACCAGGACAGTTCGGTCCAACTAAACGTGTTTTTCTATCCTCTAAATAACGTTTCACTTTAATCATATCAACAACTGGAATATGTTCAGTAATACAGATAACCATATCTAATTCTGCATCAGCTGCTTCTAAAATTGAATCTGCAGCAAATGGTGCTGGTACGTAAACTACTGATACGTTAGCACCTGTTTCTTTTTTAGCTTCAGCTACTGTATTATACACTGGCACGCCTTCAACAACTTGTCCACCTTTACCTGGTGTTACCCCTGCGACAATTTGTGTGCCATAATCAAGCATTTGTTTTGTATGGAAAAGGGCAGTAGACCCTGTAATACCTTGCACCATTACCTTAGTATTCTTATCTATAAATACACCCATTTTAGTGTTCCCATCCTTTCCTTACGCTTCTTTAACAAGTTTAACAATTTGTTGTGCACCTTCAGCCATTGTTGCTGCTGGTTCAATTGCTAGACCAGATTCATTTAAAATCTCTTTACCACGTTTAACGTTTGTACCTTCTAAACGAACAACTAAAGGTAAAGTTAATTCGACTTCTTTAACTGCTGCTACAATACCTTCTGCAATCACATCACATTTCATAATTCCACCGAAGATATTTACAAAAATACCTTTAACATTATCATCACCCAAGATGATTTTGAATGCTTCAGTTACTTTTTCTTTTGTAGCACCGCCACCAACGTCTAGGAAGTTAGCTGGATTACCACCGAAATGATTAATTGTATCCATTGTAGCCATGGCTAATCCGGCACCATTAACCATACAACCAATGTCACCATCTAAGGCAATATATGATAAATCATATTTAGATGCTTGAATTTCTTTTGGATCTTCTTCTTCTAAATCACGTAATTCTAAAATATCTTTATGTCTGAATAATGCATTATCATCAAAATTTAATTTCGCATCTAAAGCTAAAACATCACCATCACCAGTTGTTACAAGTGGATTAATTTCAACAATAGAACAATCTTTTTCAACAAAAACATTATATAAAGAAAGTAAGAATTTTGCTGCTTTATTTACAGATTCTTTTGGAATATTAATATTGAATGCAATACGACGTGCTTGGAAAGGTGATAACCCTATCACTGGATCGATTGTTTCTTTAAAGATTTTTTCTGGAGTTTTAGCTGCAACTTCTTCAATTTCAGTTCCACCTTCTTCAGAAGCCATCAATGTGATACGATCAGTAGCACGATCAATGACAAAGCCTACATAATATTCTTTTTGAATATCACAACCTTCTTCGATATATAAGCGTTTAACTTCTTTACCTTCAGGTCCAGTTTGATGCGTTACTAATTGCTTGCCTAATAATTCATTAGCATAAGTTTCAACTTCAGATAGTGATTTAGCAATTTTAACTCCACCTGCTTTACCTCTACCCCCAGCGTGGATTTGTGCTTTCACTACATAAACATCTGAATTTAATTCTTTTGCCTTTTCCACCGCTTCTTCAGCAGTAAACGCTACACGTCCTTCTGGAACAGCTACGCCCATAGCACGAAATATTTCTTTACCTTGATACTCGTGGATATTCATCTTCCATCCTCCTGTTTCTTAGGTTAAGTTCACTTTAATTATAGAAAATGTAAGCGCTTTTGTAAACTGAAAGTGTTATACTTTTTGAAATAGTTTTTAAATTCAAATAATTTTATTTTTATTTTAAATGTATCATTGATTTAACAGGCTCAAACGTTTTACGATGATATGGTGTTATGCCTAATTGTTTTAATCCTTGAAGGTGTGATTTAGTGCCATATCCTACATTTTTTTCAAAATCATAACCAGGATATTTCAGTGCTACTTCCGCCATTAAACCATCCCTATATTCTTTTGCCATGATACTAGCAGCAGCAATAGAAACACTTTTAGCATCTCCCTTAATAATAGAAGTTTGAGGCATTGCATTATCCAATGTCATAGCATCAATAAGTAAATGATTAGGTTGTTGTTTTAATTGATTAATAGCACGTTCCATAGCTAATTTGGTTGCATGGTAAATATTGAACTCATCAATTTCTTCAGCGCTTGCTATCCCGTAAGCATAATCATAAACGCCTTCTTTCAATTGTTCGTTAAGTATTTTTCGCTTTGTTGCTGAAACTTTCTTCGAGTCATCTAATCCTAAATATTGATGTTCTTTATTTAAAATGACTGCACAAGCTACAACAGGCCCTGCAAGTGGACCACGACCTACTTCATCAATTCCACATATTAAAGCATTAGGATTGTCCTTTAATATTTCATTTTCATATTTATTCATGTGTTGATAATGTTCTTGTGTTTCCTGCTCTTTTAAAAGCTGTTGACGACGTCGTACTATATTTTGCTGTACCCCTTTTCTTGTATCACTCATTAATTCATGTTGTTCAAGTGCTTCAATTGAATCAATTGTGTCTAATAATGCTTTAATTTCTTTAATTGTTTGAGGCATAATCTAAGTTCCCTTTCATTTCTGAATAAATATCAAAACAATAAGTTCCAATTTTAGCATTACGCACATCATTAACAATCAATTCGATGACAGCTTCGTAATCGACTTCATTTCCTTTTTGTAATAACCCACGTCGACGTCCAATAGCATCAAACCATTCTAAAATTTCTGCATCAGTTTCTACATCAATATTGTAATGATTCTTCAATCCTTCAACATCATGTTTAATTAAGAATTGTAAACCGTATATTGCTACTTCATCTAAGTGCACGATACTATCTTTAATGGCACCAGTAAGGCTTAGTTTTTTACCTACAGTTTCATCTTCAAATTTGGGCCATAAAATACCTGGGGTATCTAGCAGTTGTAATGCTTTACCTACTTTAATCCATTGTTGTTGTTTCGTTACTCCCGGCTTATTTCCTGTTTGAGCAATGTTTTTTTTAGCTAACTTATTAATTAATGTAGATTTTCCCACATTAGGTATACCAACAATCATGGCACGTATAGCTCTAGGTTTAAGTCCTTTCGCTTTTTCTTTCTCAAACTTTTCTTTAGTCGCTTCAATTGCAGCATTTTCTACACCTTTTAAATTTTTGCCGTGTTTCGCATCAACTGCTACAGGATAAAAACCTTTATCAGTAAAGAAATGTTCCCACTTTTGCATTTCATTTAAATTCGACATATCTTTTTTATTTAAAATAACTACGCGTGGTTTTTGATTAATGACATCATCAATCATTGGATTTCTTGAACTATACGGTATACGTGCGTCAACAAGTTCAAATACCACATCTACTTTCTTAAGTTGTTCTGTCACTTCTCTTTTGGCCTTTGCCATATGCCCTGGATACCATTGAATCACCATGACATTCACCCTACTTTCATTAAATTTATTTCAACTGTTCGATTATAATCAATATTTAAAATCTTCACTACTGTTATCAGTTCTATTATATTTTAACATGCTATTTTATATTCATTAAATCGCTAATATTAAAAACACATTTTTAATTTTTTATAAAACATATAAATACTTTTATTAAGAAGTTTAATACTCTACAATTTAGTATGTAGTCATGTTTTAATTATTAATAGTACATTCTAACTACAGAGGTTTAATATGAAAAAATTTTTTACTTATCTAGGACTTTTTATAGCACTGTCCATAATAGGACATAGTTATGTCATTTATCGTTTTATTCACGATGGCATTTTATTTACAGGTCCAAATGATGGAATGGAACAAATGGTTCCAATTCAAATGTATTTATTTGATAAATGGAGTAGTGGCAATTTGTTTTATTCCACCGATTTTGGATTAGGTGGAGATTTCTTTACAGATCTTAGTTACTACTTCTCCACAAATATTTTATTTATAATAAATGTAGTATTTATTGCAATTATTAAAATTTTTATTCCTTTACATACGCATGATGTATTATTTTGGATGATTAATGCACTTATTATCTCAATGATTAAAACAACGATTGCCATGTATTGCACTTACTTATATAGTAAATACATTTCAAATAACAAATGCTTAAGCTTAGTTGTAGCATTTTTATTTGTTATGTCACCCTTATATTATCGCTTTACAGTGTATTGGCCCTTCTTTAGTGATGTGTTTGTTTGGATGCCGTTATTATTACTCTCTATTGAAAGAGTCTTGCAAAAACAGAAGTTTGGACTATTCATTATTACTGTTTCTTTAATACTAATTAATAACTTTTATTTTGCATACTATCTTTGTTTAATAGGTGCGGGTTATATACTGATTCGTGTAATATTTAGACATCCCAAAGATATTCTCTCAAGAAGTAAAGCATTTTTTACTTTAGTCATTAGTGCCTTGTTAGGTTTAGGTAATAGTTTATTTATCTTTTTTCATGGTGCTCAAAGCTTTTTAAATAACCGTCGTGTACCTTTTTCTGGAGCAGTTGATACATTCGAAAAATTAGATATTAATACAAACATTTTCTTTGATAATTATTTAATTGTATTATTATTTATTACCATTCAAGCTCTTTTAAGTTTTAAATTATATAAACATTATTATTATCGTTTATTTGCTATCCTTACCTTTGTATTTATTATATTTAGTTTTATACCTTTCATCGACCAAGTATTTAATGGTTTTTCAGCGCCTCAAAAGCGTTGGCATTTTATTTTAGCTTTTAATTCCACAATATTAATCGGATTATTTTTAAAATATTTCAAAACACTAACTACAAAATCTTATCTAATAAGTAATGTAATCGCAGAATTAGTTATATTTATAAGCGCTATTATATATCATAAATTTTTAGCATGGTTCATATTAGTCCCTATTGTATCTTTAATTGGACTGATGGTTCTTATCATTAAAGATCGTACATATCGTTTTAAATTAAGTTATTTATATAATATTTCAATTATATTATTAAGTATCTTGGTCTCTATAGTATTCATTAAAAATCAAATTTACTATAAAGATCACACTGATCGTGGAAATACGTTTTATATTAATTCCAGTTTATATAGTTCCGACTTACAACGTGCGCTTGTCAAAGAAATGAATCAAAATAAGCATGAGGATGAACGTATCGATTGGAGAGTCAACGAACAAGATAATACACCGATGTATCAACATTTTAAAGGGTTAAGTTTGTATTCAAGTATTTTCCATCATAATATACTCGATTATTATTACGATGCTTTAAAAATTAATTTAGCTGAGGAGTCATTGAGTCGATATCAATCAACGAATGGACGACAAAATATCGCGAGTCTATTTTCAGTGCGTTATATGATGCTAAAAAATTATCAAAATAACTTACCTTCCTACTTCAAAAAAATAAAATCAAGCGGGCAATATGGTATTTATGAAAATACACTTAACTTACCCTCTGTTAAAGTAACTGATTCTATATACAATAGTAAAAAATTAACAACTGCAATTGATAGAGAACATGCAATGTTAAAAGGTGTTATTTTAAACAATGAAGGCACAAGTTATAAAGATAAAGCTCCTAATTTATTAACTCAATCATCATTGAGTTATAAAAATCTAAAACATTTAAATGGTAATGTCTATAAAGTAATTGGAGATAAAGGTGGAACATTAACAATACACTTACCTCAATCATTACGCCAAAAGTATGATGATTTTTACGTTACGATGAAAATAAAGCGTGGTCATCCCGATAGTAATTACACAGTCTCTGTGAATAATTATGCAAATCACCGATTATTTAATAATTCTACTTATCGTACTGGTATTGATACACAACTTTATCGAACACAACCTGATAATAAAGGAAACATCAATATCACTTTATCTCCTAAAGGAACATTTTATTTAAATCTTCAACAATTAAATGGTGAAAACTATAAAATGTTAAAACAAATGCATGAAAAAGCTGATTTTAATAACAAATATAAAGATATTAAAAATGGCGTCGAAGTCAACTTAGCTAAACATGATAAAGGGATTGCTTCAATTAATATTCCTTATAGAGAAGGTATGCAAGCGTATGTTGATGGACACCGTATTAAACCTATGAAAGTTAATTACATGATGACAGGCGTTCCTGTTAATTCATCTGCCAAAAAAATAATTATTAAATATCAACCATCTTATTGGAATACTATGATTTTAATTTCACTAATCAGTATAATAATAAGTGTTGTATTTGTTAGATTTGTTAATACCAAAAAGAGAAAGATGAGGAAAAACATTGATCAATAAAATTCGGTCCAATCGATTATTGACCTTTTTATCTATATTTATAATTGCTAATATCATTTCTTTAGCAGTTTATTATCCATTTATTCGAGATTATGTCAAAGAAGGATTTGTATTTAGTGGTTCCGGAGATGGTTTTAGACAAATGATGCCATTTCAAATGTACTTATATGAACATTATAGTAAGTTCAAAGGAGCCTATGATCAATCATTTGGATTAGGTGGAGATTACATTAAGGGGTTAGCCTATTATTATTCTTTATCTCCGATAATGTGGATTAATTTTTTTATAATCTGGGTAAGTCACTTTTTATTTCATTGGCAAACGAGTCACATCGCCTTTTGGGCAACTAACCAATTAATAATCGCTTACACTAGAACGATTATTACAATTATTGTTGTATTTTACTACTTAAAATGGCTAAAGTTGAAAACGGCGCCATTGCTTATCGCTACTATTTTATATGGTGCATCCACTCTTGTTCTTTACTATAACTATACATGGTCATTTTATGGAGACTTATTGATTTTATTACCTTTATCTTTATGGGGAATGGAACGTTTCTTCCAAAAAAGAAGAATAGGGCTATTTATCTTTTCAGTTGCGCTGACCTTATTTTCTAATTTTTATTTCAGTTACTACCAAGCTATTGTATTAGGGATTTATTTCATATTAAGAATCATTTTTAAATATCGTTATGATATCGTATCAAGATGGGAAAAATTTTATTTACTCGTTATTGGTGCAATACTTGCGCTTTTATCTAGTATTTTAGGATTCTATACAGGTGTATCTTCATTCCTAAATAATGATAGAGCCCAAAATAATGACTTTAATATTACATTGTTTACAGATTTAACACAAAATAAATATCATATTTTTTCTGATGGTTTTTATATCACAGTTTCGATTATTACATTGATGGCGTTATTTACGTTTAAGTTATATCGTCACTACTATTATAAAATTTTTGCTATTATCACTTGGTTTTTACTTATTGGATCTTTATCACAATACTTTGATAGTGCATTTAATGGCTTTTCACTACCACAACGTCGATGGGTATACTTTTTATCTATTTCAACTAGTATCTTAATTGCATTATATATTCAATATTTATCTGAACTTACATTAAAACAATATTTACTTGTAGCAATTCCGGTATTTATATTTGGTTTATATCACTATATATTTACAAGTACTTATGTCAATTGGATGATTGTACCATTATTTTTAATCATCGTTTTAACCTTTGTAGTATGGAAAAAACAATGGTTATATCAACCCTATATACTAATAGCTATTGTGTTACTATTCTTTGTACAACAAATTATGATGACACACGATTCACGAGCTCGTACTATTGATCCGTATGCAACAACTACAAAAACATTAACAGATTCAAGTTATTATAACCATAAACTTGCTAAAAGAATTAATAATATTAAGAAACAAAAAGATAATAAAAATCCTTTCCATCGTATCGATTATATGTCAGCCTATGCACTCAATTCACCATTTATTTACCATTATAATGGCATTTCACTTTATTCAAGTATTTTTGATGGTGATATATTAAAATACTATGATAAAGAAATGCAAATTAATATGCCTGTTGATAAGAATAGTACATATCGATACTTAGGGAACCGAGCAAATTTAGAAGCCATGTGGGATGTTCAAAATCGGTTCCGACATCCTAACGATCTGAATATGCCTTATGGTTTTAAAAAGGTAGATACTATCAATAATGGTTCAGATAAATTAATTCATTCAGAAAATACTATTAATTATCCAGCCACTCATATTACTAATAAGATTTTTAATAAACATGATCTCAAATCGCCATTAGATCGTGAGCAAGCGATGCTACAAGGTGTAGTATTAGATGATGATTCAATAAAAGCGAATACTTCTTTCACTCAAAATAAAAACCTATTAAGTAAAGCATATCAATCTACACATAATGCTACTTGGAAAGATAAAACTCATTTAAACGTAGAAAAAAATAATGGTGGTATCACATTGACATTACCTAAAACTTTAGCTAATCAATATAAAGATATGTATGTCGAAATGGATGTAGAATTGTTAGCTCCCGATATTGAGCATTCTATAGGAGTAAATGAATATGCTCAAAATCGTAATATGCTAAGTTATAAATATCGACGTTTTGTAACTCCTGTAACAATGAGAGTAAAAGCGTCGGATCAATTAAAGATTCGTCTTACTAAAGGACATTATCGACTATCTATTAAAGGTATCTATGGAGAAGATTATCATACATTAAAACAAGCTTCTAAATCACTTAAACCTGTGACTATTTCACAATTTAGAAGTGGCTATACATTCACTAAACCTAAAGGAACTTCTGGATACTTAGTGGTCCCAATCGTCTATACTAACGGTATGCACGCAAGTGTTAATGGACACGATGTAGATGTAAAACAAGCTAACGGTATTATGACAGCTATTCCAGTCAAGAAAAATGATACTCATATTGAATTATCTTATACACCACCACATTTTTATAAACTATTAATTTTGAGCATTATCGGAATAATAAGCAGTATAATATTTAGCAGATATTTAAAAAGAAAAAATCAATTAAAATAAAAAGAGGCTGGGACATCATTTCTAGCAAAATAGCCAGTAAATGAGTTCATTATAAATTCATTTACTGGCTTCTTTATTTACAAATACTACGTATTGTTGACTCACTTTCTTAGGGGACAGGTTTAGCCTGTAGTCTTCAGTTTGTCCTGTTCTCTCAAGAATCTTGCCAAAATACTTTGTTATATGTAATTTTACATTGAAATATTTAAAAAAAATAAGGTTCTTTCCTATAATTTAATAAACTTCACTAAACTAAATTAACGAGGTGTCTTATGTATAAAGATGATAACATGACACAATTTACTCTACCAATGGAAACTTCAGTTCTCATTCCCATAAACGATATTGTAAAAACAATTACTAAGACTGAATTCGATAAATTCATTTGTCCAAACAATACCAAAAACAAAAACCATCTACAATCTACAGTCAAAGAAAAATCGATGTAGAGCCTGTTTTTGCATTTATGAAGTCGATTTTGTTTCCCTCGAATATCCATTAGAGAAATAAATAAAGCTAAAAGAAAACTAGAATTTGTGCTAATAGCACTTAATATAAGAAAAGTAATAGCTCGATGAGTTGAAAATAATCAAAAAAATTATAAAAAAGACAATTTCTATATTATTTCAATAGAAATTGTCCTTTTTTACTTATCCTGGAACTTTAGTCCCGGACTCTTTTTTAAATGCGTATTAACTTACCCATTTTTTAGTATGGTTTTCTATATACTGATTAGCGAATTTCTTGAATTCTTGCAGCTTTACCACGTAAACTACGTAAGTAGTATAATTTAGCACGACGTACTTTACCGCGACGTTTAACTTCGATTTTTTCGATTTTTGGAGTGTGTAATGGGAATGTACGTTCCACACCTACACCTGAAGAAATTTTACGAACTGTGAAAGTTTCAGAAATTCCTCCACCACGGCGTTTAATTACAACACCTTCGAAAACTTGGATACGTTCACGTGAACCTTCGACGATACGTACGTGTACACGTAACGTGTCACCAGTACGGAAAGTTGGTAAGTCTGTGCGTAATTGTGATTTTGTAACTGCTTCGATTAACTTATGATTACTCATTTTTATACTCTCCTTCAACCTATGTTCTTGCCTAGACAATCATATAGCAGCGGATCATAGTGATTTTTAGTGTCTTTTCACACTTGATATATATTAGCATACTCCTAGTTGTTTTTCAATTGATTTTTATAGCTTTCTAAAAATTCTTTATCCTTATCACTTAATTGATACTTTTCTAGTAAATCCGGACGTTTATGCAAAGTGCGTATTAATTTTTGTTCATGTCGCCATTTTTCTATATTTGCATGATTTCCAGATAATAATACGTCAGGTACAGTCATATCTTTATATTCTCTTGGTCGCGTATATTGTGGGAATTCAAGTAAACCATCTGAGAAAGAATCATCTTGATGGGATTGTTCATTACCAAGTACTCCAGGAATTAACCTAACGATAGCATCAGTCATAGTCATAGCTGGTAATTCTCCACCAGTCAATACATAATCCCCCATTGAAATTTCATCGGTTACTAAATTTTCTCTAATTCTTTCGTCATATCCTTCGTAATGTCCACAAATAAATACAATATGTTCAGCTTCACTCAATTCTTCAGCAATTGCTTGAGAGAATGGTCGTCCTTGAGGACACATGAGAATGACACGCATTTTATCAGTACGCTTTAAATCTTGCATTGCATTAAATACTGGTTCTGGTTTTAAAACCATTCCTTGACCGCCACCATACGGATAATCATCCACTTGATTATGTTTATTTTCAGCGTAATCTCTAAAGTTTACAGTATTAATTTCAATAATATTTTTATCTTGCGCACGCTTCAAAATCGAATGATTTAGAACGCCGTCGAACATTTCTGGAAATAATGTTAGGTAATCTATTTTCATTATTCTAATAATCCTTCCATTGGCGTAATACAAATTGTTTTATGTTCAACATCTACTTCTTTAACGACATCTGCTATATATGGGATAAGGTACTCTTTGTCACCTTTAACAACCCATACATCATTGGCACCAGTTTCAAAAATATTAATTACTCTTCCAATTGGTGTATCATTATTAAACACCGTACACCCAATAATATCAGAATAATAAAATTCGTTTTCATTCAATTCAATATCCTCATGATCACGTTCTTGGAATAAATAATCTCCTTTATATTGTTCGATGTCATTAATATTATTAATACCTTCAAATTTAAGCATGTGGAATCCTTTATGTATACGATATGATGTAATAGTCATTTCTATTTCATTATGGTGGTGATTTACGATAAGGACTTCTCCAGGTTGAAAACGTGTATCAGTAAAATCGGAATTAGATTTTACTTTTATTTCTCCTTTAATCCCATGTGTATTTACAATTTGTCCTACTTCTACTTGCATCCTTATCCTCCTTACATAGTCGTTTATTTATACATATTAACATGTTTCTTATAGAGTGCACATATAATAAAAGCCTGTGACATACCTTATGTCACAGACCAGTTATTATATGATATTATTATCAATTATTTTGAACGTTTTTGTTCATCAAATGTTTTTAAAATACCTTGTTTTGATAAGATATTGTGAACAGTATCAGTTGGTTTTGCACCGTCTTTTAACCATTTCAAAGCTAATTCTTCATCGATTTTAACTTCTGGTGCATTTACACTTGCTGGATTGTAAGTACCGATTTGTTCGATGATACGACCATCACGAGGTGAACGCGCATCAGCTACAACGATACGATAGAATGGATTTCTTTTTGAACCTAAACGAGTTAAGCGAATTTTAACTGCCATTTATAAAACTCTCCTTTAAATCTTTTAATTTTTATTTTCTACAAGAAATAATAATAACAGGAACATTCAACTTTGTAAAGACTTTTTTCTTTACCAAATCTAGATTTATGAAATAAATCGTAAATTTGATTATGTACTAGCTTTAGCTAGGGCTTATCTTTATTCATTTTGGTTATGCATATACCAATATACATGCATTCCTTTACTTATTTATGAAAAAGCGGAATAACACTTAAAATGTTATTCCGTCTTCATTACTTTCTAGAATGGTAAATTCATGCCTTTTAACATATTTTCCATTTGGCTACGTTTACCTTTTTTACCTTTACGACCATTACCCGTAAATTGTTTCATCATTTTTTTCATATCATTAAATTGTTTCATTAAACGGTTAACTTCCTGCAATGAACGGCCCGAGCCTTTTGCTATACGTTTCTTTCTTGAAACATTTAAAATTGCTGGATCTTGTCTTTCATTAGGTGTCATTGATTGAATAATAGCTTTAATATGGTCAATTTGTTTATCGCTCATATTTAGCTTATCTAAGCCTTTCATTTTATTCATACCTGGAATCATCTTCATAATATCATCCAGTGGTCCTAGATTCTTCACTTGATCCAATTGTTCTAAGAAGTCATCTAATGTAAATGAAGACTCACGCATTTTCTTTTCTAAATCTTTAGCTTTTTCTTGGTCCACATCTTGTTGCGCTTTTTCGATAAGACTTAATACATCACCCATACCTAGTATACGAGATGCCATACGCTCTGGATGGAATAATTCTAAACCATCCATTTTTTCACTCATACCAACAAATTTAATTGGTTTATGTGTTACTGCACGGATAGAAAGTGCCGCACCACCACGAGTATCTCCATCTAATTTAGTTAAAGTCACACCAGTGACATCTAATTGCTCATCAAATGATTGCGCAACGTTCACAGCATCTTGTCCTGTCATTGCATCTACAACAAGCATAATTTCATCTGGTTTTGAGATTTCTTTAACATCAGCTAATTCATTCATTAATGTTTCATCAATGTGTAAACGTCCCGCCGTATCGATAATTACAAAGTCCAAATGTTCTTCTTTAGCATATCTTAATGCGTTATCTACAATTTGTTGTGGTTTAACTTGATCACCTTCACTATAAACAGGTACATCAAGTTGTTTACCTACTGTTTGTAATTGATTAATCGCAGCTGGACGATATATGTCGGCTGCTACTAACATTGGCTTTTTATTATATTTTTTACGCATTAACAATGCCAATTTACCAGCAGTAGTTGTTTTACCTGCCCCTTGTAAACCAACCATCATTACAACTGTGGGTGGCTTATTAGCCATTTTAATAGATGTATTTTCCCCACCCATTAATTGTGTTAATTCATCTTGTACTATTTTTATAACTTGTTGTCCAGGTGTTAAAGACTGCATAACGTCTGATCCCAAAGCACGTTCGGAAACTGTTTTAACAAAGTCTTTGACTACCTTGAAGTTAACATCGGCTTCTAACAATGCTAATCTAACTTCACGCATCATTGTTTTAATATCCGCTTCTGTTACTTTACCTTTACCGCGAATTTTTTGCATCGTGGCTTGTAAACGATCGGATAATCCTTCAAATGCCATATTAACAACCTCCTTATAAATTATTCTAGTTCTTCTAAATTTTGGATTAAATGTTCCAGTTTTTTAGTATCATGAATGGATTGTTTCATTTCGTTATAAATCATTTGACGTTGTTCAAATTTCTCATATAACTTTAATTTAGTTTCATAGTCTTCTACTAAATCGCCAGTTCTTCTTATATTATCATAAACCGCTTGTCTACTCACTTTAAACGTTTCAGCAATTTCACTTAATGAGTAATCATTTAGATAAAATAATTCAAGATAATTCTTTTGTTTTTCAGTAAGCAAAGAATGATAAAAATCAAATAGATAATTCATTCTTAACGTTTTAACTAAATCATTTTTCCCCATTTTGGTGTTCCTCATTATTGTCTGTTAAGCTTTGCATTTCATCAGGGATATTATCATTTTGCTCAATCATATCCGCAAACAATCCATATACATAACTTTCAGGATTGAATGGTTGTAAATCATCTAGTTTTTCACCTAAACCAACGTATTTTACTGGAATATGCAATTCGTTTCGAATAGCAAGTACAATACCACCTTTTGCTGTGCCATCTAATTTAGTGAGCACAATTCCTGAAACGTTGGTTACTTCTTTGAATGAACGTGCTTGTGATAGTGCATTTTGACCAGTGGTTGCGTCTAAACATAATAATGCTTCATGTGGTGCATCTGGAACAGCACGACTAATAACTCGTTTCATTTTGTCCAATTCTTGCATTAAGTTTGATTTATTTTGTAAACGACCTGCTGTATCACAAATTAAAATATCTACACCTTTATTTTTAGCCGCGTTGATTGCATCATAAACAACTGCTGCTGGATCAGAACCTTCGCTTTGTCTGATTACCTCTACGCCTACACGATCGCCCCAAACTTGTAATTGTTCAATTGCACCTGCTCTAAAAGTATCACCAGCAGCCAACATAACTTTTTTACCTTCCATTTTATAACGATGTGCCAATTTACCAATCGTTGTAGTTTTACCTACACCATTGACCCCAACCATTAAAATGACATTTAATCGGCCATCTTCGATATTCATTGCTTCTGAATGATCATCTTCTTGGTGATAAATTTCTACAATTTTTTCAACGATAACTTCTCTTAAACCTTCAGTTTCTTTGATATTACGACGTTGTGCTTCTGTACGTAATTCATCCGTTAATTGCATAACAGTATTGAAACCTACATCCGCAGTAATCAACATTTCTTCTAAAGCTTCGAAGAAATCTTCATCTACAGTTCTATAACGTGCAATCAAGTTATTTAATTGCTCTTGGAAATTTTCTCTTGATTTTTCTAAACCTGCTTTAAATTTCGCTCCCATTTTTTGAGCTTCAATTTCTTCAAAATCTTCAATTGAAATTAACCCATCTTCATCGAAGTCAGCTTCGCTTAATTTACGTGGTTTTTTCTTTTTTGGTACAGGTTCTTCATTTTCTTGATCATTATCTTTTGTTGATGGTTGATCTAATTTCTCATCTTCCGTTAATTCTTTTTCAATATCTTCAGTCGACTTTGTAGAAAATTTATCTTTTAGTCGTTTAAAAAAACTCATGCATTTTCCTCCTTCATAACCTCATCTATTGTATTTAAATTTACACTTACTAATTTTGAAACGCCTGACTCCTGCATTGTAACACCATATAAACGATCCGAATACTCCATAGTACCTTTTCTATGCGTAATGACGATAAACTGGGTTTTTTCAGATAAATCACTTAAAAATTGTGCGTAACGAATAACATTAGCTTCATCTAAAGCTGCTTCCACTTCGTCTAGTATAACAAATGGTGCCGATCTTACTTTTAAAATAGCAAATAGTAATGCAATAGCACTTAATGCGCGTTCACCACCACTTAATAGAGAAAGATGTTGTAATTTTTTACCTGGTGGTTGAACAATAATGTCTACTCCTGCAGACAAGTAATCATCATCCGTAAGCTCTAACTTAGCATGACCACCACCAAAAAGTGATTGAAAAACAATTGTGAAATAATCCTGTACTTCAAGAAATGTAGCTTTGAAACGATCTTTTACTTCTTGATCCATCTCATCAATGATTTGTTCTAAAGTCTGTTTTGCTTCTCTTAAATCATTTCTTTGTTCATTCAAAAATGTATAACGTTCATTTAATTCTTCAAATTGTTCAATAGCATTAACATTAACAGAACCTAATTCTTCAATTGACATCTTAGTTAATTTTACTTTTTTTCTTAATGTTTCTATTGGAACATCTGATTGATACGTTTCTCTCGCACGTTCAAGTGTAAGATGATACGTTTCATTTAAATGATTCATTGCATGATTAATAAGAACATCTAATTTAGACTGTTGGGCCTTAATATCTTGATAAAAACTTTCAATTGATAATAAATCTTGATGGTATTGTTCGAGTTTGTACTCATGAATTTCAATATCTTCATTTATAGAATCCTTTTGTTCTTTTAAATCATCAAGTTTTTGTTTTAATTTATCACGTTGAGACGCTTTATCTTGGATACTTGATTGAAGCTGTTGAAATGCTTTTTCACCCATCATATCGTCAGAATTAAATAATTCTATTTTCTCTTTAGTTGCTATGATTTGTTGATTAATTTGTGTAAGTTGTTTATCTATTCTTTCCAATGACATAGTTTGATGACTTATTTTTTCTTTAACGACTGCAACATCAGAACGTTTTTGATTTAATTCTTTTTCAACTTGCGATACATTTTCTTTACCCTCTTTAGAGAGTTTTGAATATACCTCTATGTCATTTTCAAGTTGTTTTAGTTGCTCTTGAATTTCAGATAAACGCAATTGTTGTTGTTTTAATGTATGACGACTTTTTTCACTTTGATAGCCATCATTTTTCTCAAATTCAAATTCTTCATGTTCACTTTTTATATGTGTTTCTTGTTTTTTTAATCGATCTAAAGTCAATGTTTCTTCGTGAGCGGTGGCTTTTAATTGATGATATTGTTGGCTTAAATCTACATACTTATTACTTAATGTCTCAACTTCCTCTTTTTGCTTTTGCAATTGTTGTTCGAATTCTTTTGTTTTCTCTTCGTAGTCGTTTAATTGTGTTTTCATTGTTGCCAATTCATCTTTTTGAGCTAAAATACTTTTTGATTGACGCATTCCGCCACCTGACATTGATCCTCCTGGATTAACGATATCTCCTTCTAAGGTAACGATTCGCGCTTTATATTGAATCGCTCTTGCAAGTTCATTCGCAATTTTAAGATTCTCCACTATAATTGTAGTACCCATCAAATTATCTATGACAGCTTGATACGTTTGATTAACTTCAACCGCTTCAGATGCAATATTAATAAAACCATCAAAATTTCGAGCTACATTTTGAATATGATGAGATAAACTTCTTGCTCTAATTACATTTAGTGGTAAAAATGTTGCTCTTCCTAATCCTCGTTGTTTTAAAAATTTTATCGCTTGGCGACCATCTTTTTCATTATTTACAATAATGTGTTGTAGTGAGGCTCCTAACGCTGTTTCAATTGCTTGTGTCAATTTTGATGGTACCTTAATGACTTCAGCTACTGCACCATGAATACCACTTAAAGTATGCTCTTTTGCTTTTAATATATGTTTTACGCCATTAAAAAAGTAGGAATAGTCTTCTGCTTGTGTTTCTAAACTTTCCATACGCACACGCATTTTATCAGTATATCGATACGCTTGATATAACCTATCTTCATATGTTGCTTCTATACGTTTTGCTTCAGATAAACGATATTCAACGTCACGCATGTCTTTTTCTGTTGTATTCATTTTTTGTGATGTAGTAGTATGCGCGTGTTCTGTTTGATGTATGTCATTTTGAATATGTTTAAGTTGATCAAATACTTCTATTAATCTTGCATCGAGACGTGTTTTTTTGCTTTCATTTTCTTGAATAGTACGTTCTAAAAAACGAATATCATTATTCACTTCAGATTGCTCGGACATTAATTCATAATATTCATTTTTAATAGTTTCTAATTTTTCATCATGTTGTGCATCTGTAAGATTAAGTTTTGATTCTAACTGTTTAATCTCTTTATTAAGCGATTGATGCTGTTTTTTTAGTTTAGATACTTGTTCTACAGAAAGTTCTCTTTCATTTTGAACATTATTTAATTCATACTGTAAATTATCTAATTCTTCTTCAAAACGTGCATTCGTTTCTGATTGATTTCTTTTTCGCTCTTCAAGTACATTTAATTTTCCAATACATTTTTCATATTCCTCAGTTGTAGTAATTAAATCTATATTAGCGTGGTCAGTATCTCTTTCAAGTTTTTGACGTTGTGTTTTTTGTTTTTGCAGATATTGATTTAATTGAGCTTGTTGGCCTTCTTTTTCAGCTTGTTGGCTTTTTAGATGATTCAATCGTTCATCGAGTTGACGATTCTCTTCATCATATTGATTAATATCGTATACAGTTACGACAACATCACTATGCTCCATCTCTTTTGATAATTGTAAGTATTCTTTAGCAATAGATGCTTCTGCTTTTAGAGGTTCAACACGCCCTTCTAAATCATATAAAATATCCTCTACTCTAGATAGATTATCTTCTGTATGATCTAGCTTTTGTAAAGATTCTGTTTTTCTTTTTTTATACTTTAAAACACCCGCTGATTCTTCTATGATTTGACGTCGATCAACAGGTTTAGCATTTAAAATTTCATCTACTCTACCTTGTGAAATAATACTAAACGCTTCTTTTCCTAGACCAGAATCTAAAAATAACTCCGTAATATCGCGTAGACGTGCCCTATCATTATTTAAATAATATTCGCTTTCTCCACTACGATAAAGACGACGTGTTACAATCACATCATCAGCCTCAATCTCCAATTCTCTTGTAGAATTATCTAATTTTAATTGTACTTCTGCATAATTTTGTGCTTGACGATGTTCTGCCCCTGAGAAAATAATATCTTCCATTTTAGAGCCACGAAGCGACTTAGCAGATTGTTCTCCTAAAACCCATTTAATCGCATCAGTAATATTACTTTTTCCACTACCATTTGGACCAACAATTGCTGTCACGCCTTTATCGAACTGTACATTCGTACGATCAGCAAATGACTTAAAGCCAATGGTATCTATAGATTTCAAATAAACCATACTCTTCTCCTTAATTCATTCATACTCATTCTTGTTGAAAAGAAGATAATATATGAAATGCGTTCATTATTATTTGTTCTCATCTCTTAACATATGATAAGCACTTTCGGCTGCTTTTTGTTCAGATTCTTTTTTTGTTCTACCTTGTCCTTTTGCGATTGCTTTATTTTCTAAAATCACTTCAGATGTAAATAAGCGATGGTGTGCTGGACCTTCTTCTTTAATCAAATGATACGTCACATCACCTTTACTTTGACTATGAATATATTCTTGGAATTGTGTTTTAAAATCGACCACGCCAATTAATTCATTATGTTCTACATATGGAAAAATGACTTTTTGAGCAAACTTCCAGACTACTTCTAAGCCTTGGTCTAAGTATAAAGCCCCAATAAACGCTTCAAAAGCATCTGATACTAATGAAGGTCTTGTTCTACCGCCTGTTTTTTCTTCGCCTTTTCCAAGTAAAATGAGTTGATTTAATTCAATTTTATTTGCAAATATTACAAGTGACGGTTCACATACGATGGTCGCTCTCATTTTAGTTAAATTTCCTTCTGGTAAATTAGGATATTTGTCAAAAAGGTAACGTGAAACCGTCAATTCTAATACCGCATCTCCTAAAAATTCTAAACGCTCGTTATGAGCTAATCGATCCATATTAAAATCATTAATAAAGCTAGAGTGCGAAAACGCTTGTTGGTACACATCTAAATGAGTATAACTAAGATCAAGCATCTTCATTTTTTTATCAAATTGATATTGAAAGTCTTTAATCATTTCAGATTGTTTCGGGTGCATGGTTGATAAACCTCCGTTCATGTTATTGATGTCCTATGAAAAAAATCTGAGCCATCATGATGACGACTCAGATGTAAGTTTTTATTTTTCAAGACTATTGATGTATTTAACTGCATCACCAACAGTGTTGATTTTTTCAGCTTCTTCATCAGGAATTTCAGTACCAAATTCGTCTTCTAATTCCATTACTAATTCAGCGATATCAAGTGAGTCAGCGCCTAAATCATCTTTGAAAGATGCATCTTCTGTTACTTTATCAGCGTCTACACCTAAACGGTCAACGATGATATCTTTTACTTTATCGAAGTTTTCCACGTCGATTCACCTCCTTTAAAAGTGTCTATCCATAGACTATTATATTTTCCCATTTTAAGGGCTAAAACACAAGTATTTATTAAAAGGATATAATGACTATTTATCCTTTTAAATACATGATGTATATATTACATATACATGCCACCATTAACTGATAACGTTTGACCTGTAATATATTTCGCACGATCAGATGCTAAAAATGACACTGCATAGGCAATATCTTTATCTTCTCCAAAACGTGATAATGGAATTTGCTCCAACATTTGTGATTTAAGATCTTCATTTAATGCATTTGTCATATCTGAAACGATAAATCCAGGCGCAACTGCATTAACAGTAATACCACGTGAAGCAAGTTCACGTGCACTTGATTTTGTCAGTCCTTCAATACCTGCTTTTGTCGCAACATAATTAGCTTGTCCAGGATTACCCATAGCCGCTACAATACTAGATAAATTAATAATAGCACCGCTACGTTGGCGTAACATTTGTGGCGTAGCTTTTTGAATACAATTAAATGTCCCTTTTAAGTTAGTATTAATAACGTCATCCCATTCTTGCTCTTTCATTCGCATTAATAAATTGTCTTTTGTAATACCTGCGTTATTTACAAGAACATCTAAAGAACCAAATCGATTTACAACTTCTTTAATCATGGCCTTGACTTGATCACCTTCAGCAACGTTTGCTTGTATTGCAAAACTTTCTACACCTTTTTCTTTGATTTCTTTAACCACTGCTTCTGCTTTTTCTTTATTACCCGCGTAATTAACTGCTACATTGAATCCATCTTCTGCTAATTGCAATGCAATACTACGTCCAATTCCTCTAGAAGCACCAGTTACTAATGCACTTTTAGTCATTTTCATTCCATCCTTTCACATCTTCTAATGTTTGAATCGATGTAATTTTAACATCTCGATTAATTTTTTTAATTAAACCAGATAATACTTTACCAGGTCCAATTTCAATAAAATGATCCACACCTTGGTCTATTAACCACTCTGTAGATTTAATAAATTGTACTGGTGAATAGAGTTGTTTCACCATATTTTGTTTAATCGTTTCTGCTTTTGTTTCTCCATGAGCATTATAATTTTGAACGATAGGAAATTGAGCATCATTCCAAGTGAATTGATCAATAAATGCAGCAAAATTCTCTTCAATTACTTGCATCATTGAAGAATGAAAGGGACCTGATACTGCTAAAGGAATCACACGCTTCGCACCTAAAGATTTTCCTTCTTTAGTTAATTTATCAATCAGCGTCTTATGCCCAGATACAACGATTTGACCTGGTGCATTAATATTGGCAGGTTCAATTAATTGATCTCCAAATGAAATTTCTGTACAAATTTCCTCTACTTCTTCATAACTTAATCCTAAAACTGCTGCCATACTTCCTACACCATTTGGAAAAGCTTGAGTCATTAATTCGCCACGCTTACGCACAATTTTCACTGCATCTTCAAATTTTAGTACGCCAGCAGCTACTAAACTTGAATATTCACCAAGACTATGCCCCATTGTATAGTCAACATCTATACGGTTTAGTGCTTTTAGTAATGCAATACTATGTGTTAACAATGCAGGTTGAGTATTCTCAGTTTCTCCTAATCTTTCCTCTTTATCTGTAAACATCGTTTCTAATAAATCAAAATCAACAGTTGTTTGCGCTGATTCTAAAATAGAAGTCGCATCTTTATTAACATGATATAAATCTTTAGCCATTCCTACTTTTTGTGCACCTTGTCCAGGAAAAACAATTGCAGTTTTACTCATTATCACTACCTACCGTTTCTCTCATAATTTTTACTATTTGTTCATCACCAGCAATTTTAGCTTGTCGAATTGCAGAATAGAATGCACGTGTATTTGAACCGCCATGTGCTTTTACTACAGTACCATCTAACCCTAAAAGAACAGACCCACCATATTCTGCATAGTCTAATTTTTTCGCAAACTTACTGATATCTTTTTTCAATATCGCAGCAGCAAGCTTATTTTTTAAATTAGCTAGTAGTGTACCTTTTAACATTTTTCCAATTGATTTAGCAGTACCTTCGATGTTTTTTAGTACCATATTTCCAGTATAACCATCAGTGACCACTACATCTGTGTCACCCTCCATCAATGTTTTAGCCTCAATATTTCCATTAAATTGGAGAGTCGCTTCATCTTTTAATAATTGATATGTTTTTTTAGTCAAAGCATTTCCTTTTGCTGGTTCAGTTCCAATATTCAACAATGATATTTTAGGTTGTTGAATACCTCTAATTTTTTGAGCATAAATATTACCTAGCTGTGCATATTGCAATAAGTGTTCAGGTTTTGCATCTGCATTGGCTCCAACATCTAAAAAGACAAATCCTTTACCATCGATAGTAGGTAATGTGACAACAAGTGCTGGTCTAGCTACACCTTTAATACGTCCGACGATAAATAGACCTGCTGACATTAAAGCACCTGTATTGCCAGCAGATACACAGCCATCTGCCTCACCAGATTTAACCGCTTCTGCCATGCGTACCATTGAGCTGTCTTTTTTTCTTTTAATGGCACGTACAGGCTCATCTTCCATCTCAATTTTTTCTGAACAATGTCTAAACTCTATACGCTTATGATTTAATGTATATTGTTTTTCATCACCAAATAAAATAATTTCTAAATCTTTAAAATCATTGATTGCTTTCTCTACAGCTTCTAATACGATTCCTGGTGCATTGTCGCCACCCATCATATCTACAGCAATTTTAACCATGGTTTTCATCCTCACTTATATAAAACATTTTAAATATGCCTGTAAAAACGAGTGTATCTTTTACAAAAGATTCCACTTTTATATCATAATGTCGATTTGTTCTATTGATTACGGTTGCTTCTGCTCTAACATTATCATGCAACTTTACTTTTTCGATAAATTTCAAATTACTTTCTTGAGTTAAAACAGTAGAGTTATGTATTAGGGCTACACATAATGAATTAGCTTGAGCAAATAAAATATGCCCACGTGCAATACGTGTTTTTTGAAACACATACTCTTCTGTAATTTCTATAATAGATTGGGCAGAATAATTAGGTTTAACTTGAATAAGATCCCCAATCACTTCATTAGCTTCCAATCCTTTGATGTATTCATAATTTTGTTTAGCTACAGATTTAATACGTTTGCGTAATTCAGGAATATTAAGTTGTGTGCGATCCAGACGGATAGTTTGAATACTTACGTTGAATAACTCACACAATTCACTATCCGTAATAAAGGGGTTTTCATTAATCGCCTTCTTAATCTCATGACGACGTTCTGTTTTTTTTAATTTCATACTTTCCTCCCCTTTAAATATTTTAGTACCAAGTCTTAATCATTCCTCACATATCATAACACTTTCTATTTATTATCCTCAACACATATTACATTTTCATATAATAAATAATTTGAATTAAATATCAGTTTACTGATGTTAATCAAAACTCATGTTAAGTAAGTGGTCGTTGATAAATGCTCTTAAACGTTCATACTTCTCAGTAAAAAACTCCTCAGATTGAATGAGTTCTGCTGCCTCATCACGAGCTACTTCTAGCATACGATAATCTTCTACTATATTAGCAACCATAAAATCTGGTAACCCGCTTTGTTTAACTCCAAAGAAATCACCAGGACCTCTCATTTCTAAGTCACGTTCACTTAATTCAAATCCATCTGTAGTTTGTGTCATAATGGTCATTCTTTCAATGCCAGTTTCTGTTTTAGGTGATGCAATTAGTACACAATAACTTTGATGTTCACTACGTCCAACACGACCTCTAAGTTGATGTAGTGTAGATAATCCAAAGCGATCAGCGTCATAAATCATCATAAATGTAGCATTAGGAACATTAACGCCTACTTCAACTACGGTTGTCGACACTAAGATATCAATATCATGATTACTAAAACGTGCCATTACTTCATCTTTTTCGTCTGCTGACATTTTCCCATGTAATAAACCTACATGTGTTTTACCATAAAACGCTTGTAATGACTCAAAAAGTTCAACAACATTTTGTACATCTTCTAGATGTTCAGAACTTTCAATTAGTGGACAAATCACATAGGCTTGGCGTCCTTTTTTTAATTCGCTTGTCATTTGAGCTAACACTTGGTCATACTGTTCATGTTTCGCCCAATGTGTAATAATTGGCTTTCGACCTTTAGGTAGTTGTTTAATTGAGGACACATCCATTTCTCCAAATACTGAAATGGCTAACGTTCTCGGTATAGGCGTCGCAGTCATAAACAATACGTTGGTCATAGCACCTTTTTCTCTTAGTAATTGACGTTGATTCACACCAAAACGATGCTGTTCATCAGTAATAACTAGCCCTACATGTTTAAATTGTACATCATCTTGAATCAATGCATGCGTGCCAATTAAACAATCAATTGTGCCATTCTCTAATTGTTCTAGCAATACACGTCTTTTTTTTCCTTTTACCGATCCAGTTAATAAAGCAACATTCATATGGTCACCAAAAAGTTCAGTTAAACTATTTGCATGTTGTTCAGCCAAAATTTCTGTAGGTACCATCAGTGCAGATTGATATCCAGCAGTTTTGAGTGCATACATACAAATTGCTGCTACAACTGTTTTCCCTGACCCAACATCACCTTGTAATAAACGATGCATGCGTATTGGAGCTTTCAAATCTCTAAATATTTCATTAACGCTCGATTTCTGTGCATCTGTTAATTCAAAAGGCAACGACTGGATAAATAACTTCACTTTATTAATATCATAATTAATTTCAATGGCTTCATCTGAAGCTTTTTCTAAGCGATTTAACCATTGCATACGTAGTTCAAACATAAATAATTCAGTAAAAGCATATGTACGTCTCGCACGCATAAGAGCTTGTTTATCTTTAGGTAGATGCAACGTTTTAATAGTATAATCTAGTAATTCCAATTTGTATTTTTGTCTTAATTCCTCCGTAATCCATTCATGTATAGTGACATCATTAAGAGATTGATGAATCATATCACGCATCTGTTTTTGTTTAATGCCTTCTTTAAGTCGATATATCGGTTCTAATCTCACGTCTTCAGTAGAGGGATGAGTGTCATTAAAAAAAATACGATTTCCATTAATTTCTTGTTTAGCACGATTCCATTTACCTTTTATTGTCACTATTTGATTTAACTCAATTTTCTTTTTTAAATACGGTTGATTAAAAAATACACATTTAACTGCGATATTATCAATCATTAAATGGACAGTTAGTTTTGATTTATTCCGTCCAAAAAAGGCTACTGTGGGTACAGAATAAATTTCTCCAACTACTGTCACAGTGGATTGATCTTCAGCTAAATTTAAATCTACGACAGTATTATCTTCATAACGTGTTGGTAAATACAACACTAAATCTTCTATTGTGTGAATGTTCAATTCATGTAGTAAAGCAATTCTCTTTGGTCCAAGTCCTTTTATAGATTGAAGCGGATATGGACTTTCAATTAAACTAACTTTCGACATTATTTCTCACCTAATATTTTTAATCTTATTTATATTTTATCACGTTTATTATAAATATTTAGTGATACCATCTTACTATAGCCCACTCGACAAATGAATATCACTCACTTCATTTAAATGTACAACATTCACTTTTAACACTAATATCATTTATCATACTTAACTAATAATATGAAAGAGAGCATACTATGTTTCAACCTATTCTCATTGATTTTGCATTAACTCTTAATCTTATTTAAATTTTAGAAGTACGACATATTTTTATGTTTCATCAAGGTTCAAATCAAAAACGATTTATACATACATTCCCAGTTATTATTACTACTGAATTATATGATATTTTTTAATCATTCTTTGAATATTAGATATCTTCTTAACTGTTATATCTTTGTCTATTTTACAGTTCATTACTGATAGCATATCCTTCTATTTCAAGACATATTGACTAATCATTATGTCTTGAAAAATCTGTTAAAGTAAATTCTCCATTGTCCTATTTTTCAATACTTTTCTTAAATATAAAATGGGGAGTGACAACGACAATCATTTCATCGTTATCACTCCCACTATGAAATCTCACTTTATTCTACAGCAAATAAATATGGATAAATTGGTTGATCACCTTTATGAATTTCTATTTCAACATCTGGATATTCATTTTCTACCCATTCTTCTAATTGAGTTGTCATATCAGATTGTGCATCTTCACCAGTAATCACTGTTAATATTTCACTTTCTTCATTTAACAATGTACTTAATAAGCCAGTAATAGTTTTAAATTCATCTGCATTACTAGTCACAATTTTACTTTCAGCTAATCCCATAAATTCATCTTTTTTAATATCTACACCATCAATCTTAGTATCTCTGACAGCAAATGTAATTGAGCCAGATTTAACGGTTTCTAACGCAGTATTCATATGAGACGCATTTTCTTCTAACGTAGATGCAACATCATATTGGAAAAGTGCTGCAATACCTTGAGGAATAGATGTAGTCGGAATGACTACTGTGTCAGCTTTAACAAGTTGTGCTGCCTGATCACTAGACATTCTAATATTTTTATTATTTGGCAAGATAATTGCACGCTGACATTCAGACTGTTCAATCACCTTAACAATATCCTCTGTAGAAGGATTCATTGTTTGTCCACCACTAATAATGTGTGTCGCACCCATTGAAGTGAACAACTCAGAGATACCTTCACCCATTGAAATGGCAATTACTGCTGTTTCAACTGTTTTAGATTGTTGCGAAGCTGTTTCTTGTTGATGACTTTGTTCTTTTCTAATGACTTCACGATGTTGTTCACGCATATTTTCTACTTTTAATTTAATAAGTTCACCATATTGTTGTCCATAATTGAACACTTCACCTGGTGTTTCTGTATGTACATGGACTTTAACTATTTCATCATCGTTAATAACTAATAACGAATCACCAAATTCGCTCATGTCATTTCTGAATGTTTGTTCATTAAATTCTTTTTTATCTTTTCCAAAGCGTACCATCATTTCAGTACAATAACCGAACTTAATATCTTCTGTGTTAATAACCCCATGAAAATCGTGTTCTTCATGAACTAAATTTTCTGTGTCTAATTTTTGTTTGTTAGCTTCAACTTTTTCGCCTTTTAGTCCTTTTAAAAAGCCTTCGTAGACACACAATAAACCTTTACCGCCACTATCCACTACGCCTACTTCTTTTAAAACTGCTAATAAATTTGGCGTATTATTTAAAGATTGCTCAGCTTTTTCGATTGTATATTCCATTACTTTAATGCAATCATCTGTTTCTTCTGCTTTAGTCATAGCTGCATTCGCTGCATCTTTGGCAACAGTCAAAATAGTTCCCTCAACTGGTTTCATGACTGCTTTATAAGCTGTATCTACACCTGCTTGAAAACTACTAGCAAATTGTTGAGCATTAATTTCCTTTTCATCTTCAATATTGTTGCAAAATCCTCTAAATAATTGAGATAAAATAACTCCAGAGTTACCACGTGCTCCCATTAAAAGTCCTTTAGAAAAAGTTTTACCTAATTCACCAATACTTTGAGATAAATTATTTTCAACTTCTTCGCGACCTGAGGTGATTGTTAAATTCATGTTTGTTCCTGTATCACCATCAGGTACCGGGTATACATTAAGGGAATCAACTAAATCTGCATTATTAGATAAATTGTGTGCCCCTTGTATAATCATATCGGCAAATAATTTACCATTAATTTTGCTAATCATCGTGCTTTGTCCTCCTATACCTTCTTGCCCTTGTTATTAAGTCTTACACCTTGTACAAAAATATTAATAGAATTCACTTTAATATTAAGTGAATTTTCGAGTGTATATTTTACTGATGATTGTACATTGTTAGCTACTTCAGAAATTTTGACACCATAACTTACAATGATGTACATATCTATATCAATCACACCATTATCTTCTTTAACAACAATGCCTTTAGCGTAATTCTCATGTCCTAATATTTCAGCAATACCGTCTCTTACTTGTTGTCTCGATGCCATACCAACAATGCCATAACTTTCTACAGCTTTACTTCCTACAACAGAAGCAATGACCTCATTTGAGATATCAATTTTGCCATAGTCATTTAAGATTTCTAATGTCATCTTCATTATCCTCCTGAATTATGGTTAAAATCATATTTAAAAATGATGTATACATATATGATAAAGATAACTATTTTATAAATAAGCCAATCTACATAAAAATATATTATAATAACTCCACAATAGTTAATTATACCATAGATTTACATTTTCAAAACAATTATCATAAATTACATATGATTTTATTGCTTTAAATATTGATATATGGTATCTTATTTAAAGTATATAAGTAGTTAAGTGTATTTATATTTATTAAAGGAGGTACTTTGATGGGTAAACAATGTTACGTAACAGGTCGTAAAGCTACGACTGGTAATAATCGTTCACACGCTTTAAATGCGAACAAACGCAGATTTAACGCTAACCTTCAAAAAGTTAGAATTTTAGTTGACGGTAAACCTAAAAAAGTTTGGGTTTCTGCTCGTGCTTTAAAATCTGGTAAAGTTACTAGAGTTTAATAAATATAATTGCACTAAAAATGCCTTCATATGTGGTGAAGGCATTTTTTATTACTCTAAATCTCTACTTCTCATTTGCAATACTTGACCTTTTTCAACCTCGATAATTGCTATTGATCGATTGACTTCATTAGAAATCGTCAGTGTAGAACCTATTTCTAAGTGCTGATGATTTAAATTATATTTAAACCCAGATAAAGATAATATCACTTTTCCATTTACTGGAATAAATGAAACATATTGATATTTATCAGATTTATGAAGTTGATGTGTCCCAGTATTAAGTAGCATGATTTCATTTTGCTTATCTATTACTTTAATTATAATTTCTTTCTTTATATAGACTGACTTGAAAAGAATTTGTAATGTTCCCATAAAATGGTCTAATCTTCCACCCGTTGCTCCATAGATATCTATTTCTGTATATCCCTTTTGAATGGCTTGTTCTACGCCTAATGCTAAATCAGTATCATCTTTTTCAGCTTTAACCGGATGAATATTTAATGTTTTTTTTAAAATTTCTCTTTCTTCATCATTGACAGAGTCAAAATCGCCCACTGAAAAAACAGGTACAATATTTTGTTCAGAAAGAATTAAAGCCCCACGATCTATTCCACCCCAAGGTTCAGTTGATAATTTTGAAAAAATATGAGGTGGTAAATGACGATCTCCACATAGTAAATTAATTTTCATTATCTCAACCTCTCAATATTTTAGTCACTGTTTTATAATCATCTTGGTTAAAAAAGTATGAACCTGTAACAAAAAGGTTAGCCCCATGTTTTGCACAAATATCTATTGTTTTATCATTTATACCACCATCGACTTCAATATCAAAATTTAAATTAAAAGATGACTTCAAATCATTTAATAACTTAATTTTTGAAGCACACATGTCGATAAATGTTTGTCCACCAAATCCAGGATTAACCGTCATTACTAAAACATAATCCACCATAGGAAGAACAGGTACGACCATATCTACAGGGGTACCTGGATTAATTACTACACCTGCTTTTTTATCTAGACTTTTGATAAGTTGAATAGCACGATGAATATGAGGGGTTGATTCAATATGGACTGAAATCATGTCTGCCCCCCGTTTTGCAAATGTCTCAATATAGTTTTCAGGATTCTCAATCATGAGATGTACATCAATTGGTAATTGTGTAGTTGATCTTACTGCATCTAATATGGGTAATCCAATTGATATATTAGGTACAAATTGACCATCCATGACATCAAAATGTAGACCGTCAACGCCTGCTTCTTCTAATAATTGTATTTCATGTTTTAAATTCAAAAAATCGACTGATAATAAAGAAGGAAAAATGTGTCTCATTAATATCTAACCTTTCTATTCGAAATTTCGTTAACTAATTGTAAATAGTGTTCATAACGAAATCGTGCTAAATTATTATTTTCTAATTGATGTTTAACATTGCAATTAGGTTCTTTAATATGATTACAATTTCTAAATTTACAATCATTTCCAAAAGCATTAATTTCTTTAAAATAATACTTTACATCATCTTTTTCAATATGATCAAAATCAAGTGCACTAAAACCAGGTGTATCTGCTATAAAACCATTTTCTCTTTCAAATAGCTCTACATGTCTTGTTGTATGTTTACCTCGATTAAGTGATTTAGAAATACCATTTGTTTCAAGATTTAATTCTGGTTTAAACGCATTTATAAACGTTGATTTCCCAACACCAGATTGTCCACTTAGCACAATTAAACCATTGGACCAGGTATTCACAATATCAACTTTATCAGTTTCTTTACCTACAAATTGAACCGAATATCCTATTTCCTTATATGTATTTAGTATTGTTTCGATATGATTGATTTGCGTTTTACTAGCAATATCTTTTTTAGTGACTAATATACTAGGAGATAAGTTGTAAGAATGGGCAATCACTAAAAATCTGTCTAACAATTGTGTTGAAAAATTAGGTTCAACAGCACTCATTACAATAATCAGACCATCAATATTACTTACTGGAGGACGCTTTAATGCATTGTGGCGTTCATGCACGTGGTGAATATAACCTTCATTTTCATTTTGAATGTCAAAGTCAACGATATCTCCTACTACAGGAGAAAATTTTTTCTTTCTAAAAAGACCACGAGGTTTAGTATTATATTTTTTTCCACCTACATCTACTTGATATACTCCACTAATTAGTTTAACAATACGTCCTGTTTCCAAATTAACACCTCAAATTAAGTATTTATATTTATGTCATTATAGCAAACATAGAATTAATAATATATATATTCTATACCATCATCGCAATGATAAGGATAGAAAGATATTGAAATCGCTCAAAAAATTGACTTTACATAATAAAATTATAGTTGTTAAAAAAGACAATTTCTATATTATTTCAATAGAAATTGTCTTTTAAAATTGACATCATTTATATCATAAACTACATATTAATGTATAAACAGTAAACGATGCATAACCTATCATTACTATCTTACTCTTATTCTGATATTTGAAATTTATTCGTAGTCAATATCTTTATCTGCAATAACATTGTCATCTACTTCAATCGTATATCCAGCAGAATCACCTTGTTCAATTTTTAATGGAATCGTAATGATTTTATCTTTGTGAATATGGTATGTTTGACTTACCTGTGTACCACTATTATTTTTATCTCTAATATAAATCTTTACCTTCTGGCTTTTTCCATCATTTCCAGTATAAGGAATATGATAAGTTTCCGTATAATTTTTTACGCTTGTCGTATGTTTATCTTTCTTATCATCAGAAGAATCTGTGTCCTCTTTTGAATCTTCTTTTTTATCTTTACCCTTAGAAATCATAAGTTCTACTGTACTTCCTTCATTTACTTCAGTCTGCTTTGGAGATTGTGAAATAATGATATCCTTATCTTTAGTATCACTATGAGTCGTTTTAACTTGTACTTTTAGACCCATCGCCTCTAATTCTTTTTTTGCATTTTGATAGTTTTTATTTTCATAGTCTTTGACGTAAACTTTTTTTACACCTAACGATTCAGTCAGTACAATATAATGATCGTTAATTTTCACCGATTCATTAGGGTTAATATTTTGCTTGAAAATATATCCTTTTGGCATGTGACTATTATATTCTTGATTAATTGTCACATGATTTAATTTATGATCTTTAAGTTTTTTTATAGCATCTTCTTTTTTTATCCCGATCACATTAGGCATATTGATCTTTTCTGGGCCTTTTGATAACACAACATCTACTTTTTCTTGTTGGTTAACACGTTCTCCTGCTTTAGGATTGGAGTTAATAATTTTATTTTCGGGATATTCATCATTATATTCTCTAGATATATGTCCTATTTCTAAATGCGAAGCTTTTAATACTTTTTCTGCTTCTTTTTCAGTTTTACCCGTTAAATCAGGCATTTCTGCATATTTATCACCAAGCATACCCCAAGCGATAAACCCAATCAAGCTTAATAATAAAAGCGCTAGAATAAAAATAATAGCGAACTTTTTCTTTTTAGAACGTTTTTTACGTTTAGGTGTGTATACATTATTTTCACTTGCTTGAAATTTATGGTGATTGATAATAGGAATTTGCATCGTTTGTGCTATATCTTTTTTATGATTTTCTTCATCGAGTTTATTTTTTATTTCTTTTTTATCAATGGGTACTGTTTGAGTTGTATCACTTATACGCGTATGCTTTTCTTCATTTAATCTGCTTGTAATAAGCACACTACTCAAATCATTATACATTTCTTCTATCGTTTGATAACGATCTTTAGGATTTTTTTCAGTCGCCTTAAGTACCACATTACTTAAAGATTGTGGAATATTTGGATATTTTTCAGTAATATTAGGAACCGTTTCTTGAATATGTTTAATAGCAATACTTACAGCTGTCTCTCCACTAAAAGGTGGTTCACCAACTAACATCTCATACAACACTATACCAATTGAATAGATGTCGGTTGTTTCATTCGTTTTATCTCCTTTAGCTTGTTCTGGAGATAAATATTGAACCGTTCCAAGCACATGATTTGTTTGAGTCATTGATGTCTCACTCAATGCTTTTGCGATGCCGAAATCAAAAATTTTTAAAATTTTATCTTTATTAATTAGCACATTTTGAGGTTTAATATCTCTGTGTATAATACGTTGCTCATGCGCTTGTTTTACCCCATTTAAAATTTGCTTAATAAAATCAATAGCTGTTTCTATATTCAATGGACCATGGCTATGTATATACTCAGATAGTGTCGGTCCATCAATATATTCCATAATAAGATAGAAATTATCATCATCTTCTTCAACATCATATACTTCCACGATATTTTCATGAACAATTTGTGTAGCACTATTTACCTCTCTGTAGAAACGTTTCATAGTTTCATCTTTTTCGTTTTGTGGAATAGAAATTGCTTTAATAGCCACTTTACGTTCAAGTATAGTATCTTCAGCAAGATAAACCATACTCATTCCTCCGCCACCAAGTTTATCTAAGAGTTGATAGCGATCATTAATTAGCTTGCTGTTCATACATTATTACCCTCAATTTCAGCTAATAGTACACTCACATTATCTTTAGATTGATGATCTAAGGCAGCTTGTATCAGTGCTTCTCCAAGTTCATTTAATGATGTAGACTGATTCATTAACATTTCTATTTCATGATTCCTTACATAATCGGATAGTCCATCAGAATTAAGTAATACATAATTATAGTAACTGATGCGCTTTGTAAAAATATCAGGACTCACTCGACGATCGGTGCCCATTACTTTAGTAATTATATTACGTTGAGGATGACTAAACGCTTCTTCTTCAGTAATTTGTCCTGTCATAAGCAAATGATTAACAAATGAATGATCATATGTAATCTGTTCAATTTCTCTTGAATTAATCACGTATGCTCTAGAATCACCAATATTTGCTACTACAATTTTATTATCAAATATGAGGGCACATACACACGTTGTGCCCATACCACGATATTCTTCATTCGTTGTAGCATATTCAAATAATTCGAGATTTATATCTTTTAATGTTTTACTTAACCATGACTCAGCTTGGTCTAATTCAATAAAATTTTCTTTTTCAAAATAGTCTTGTAATTGATTAGTAACAAATTGACTTGCAACTTCACCTGCTTTATGACCACCCATCCCATCACACAACACTAACAATTGTTGATGTGTTTGGTTATAAAATATACCTCCCGCGTCTTCGTTTTTTTCTCGATGTTGTCCAGTATCTGTGAAAAACTGTGCGTTAAGCATGATGATTACCTCGTTTCTACTTGTCGTTCCTTAGCTCTTAATTGTCCGCATGCTGCATCTATATCTGAGCCTTGTTCTCTTCTAATTGTTGCATTGATGCCTAAACGTTTCAATTCTTTTTCGAATTTAAAAATATCATCTTTTGGTGTTTTAACATAATTACGTTCAGGAACATGATTGACTGGTATAAGATTTACATGACAGTTTAAATCTTTAATTAAATGTGCTAAATCTCTTGCATGTTCAAGTTGATCATTTACGCCTCCAAACAATCCATATTCAAATGTAATTCGACGATTCGTTTTTTCTTGATAATATTTAATTGCTTCCATTAATTTTTCAACATTATACGCTCTATTAATTGGCATTAATTTTGAACGAATTTCATCTTTAGCAGCATGTAAACTGACTGCAAAATTAATTTGAATTTGTTCATCAGCAAAGTCATAAATACGTGGGATAATTCCTGACGTTGATACTGTAATATGTCGCGCCCCAATGTTTAAACTATTATCATCATTGACTATTTTTAAAAAGTCCATCATTTCATCATAATTTTCGAAGGGTTCACCAATTCCCATAATAACAATTTGTGATACACGTTCATTAGTAGCATCAAGTGCTTTTTGAACTGTGAGTACTTGAGATACAATCTCGCCAGCCTCTAAGTTACGCTTTAAACCACCTAAAGTTGAAGCACAAAATGTACAACCAATTCGACAGCCAACTTGAGTCGTTACACATACAGAGTTACCGTAATCGTGTCTCATTAATACCGTTTCAATGGTATAACCATCTTGTAATTCAAATAAAAACTTAATTGTTCCATCTTTACTTTCTTGTTTAACTACGGTAGTTAACGTTGTCATAACAAAGTTGTCTTTTAACAATTGTCTTAAGTCTTTAGATAAATTAGTCATCTCATCAATAGTGTCTACACGCTTTTGATATAACCATTCAAAAATTTGTTTAGCTCTAAATTTTTGTTGTCCGTGCTCAATTAACCAATTTTGCATTTCATCATATCTTAACGAATATATCGATTGTTTTTCAAAATTTGGTAAGAATTTATTTTTTTTCTTTTTTTCAGCAGTTATCATCTTAACTTTCCTTTCTTTTTATTTTAGTAATGAAAAAGCCATCTGAATTAAAGTCTTGTGGCAAAATTTGTAGTGTTTTTACTTTTTCACCAGTAATAGGATGCGTCATCAATTCAAATTCAAAATCTTTATTTTCTTTTAAAAATGTATAAATTACATTTTCATTTTCCATTTGTTCAATTGTGCAGGTTGAATAAATAAGTGAACCGCCTGGTTTCAAGTTATATTTAACATTATCTAATATACTTAATTGAATTTCTACAAGATCATTAATACTATCCTTAGATTGTACATATTTAATTTCAGGTTTATGTCTTAATACACCTAATCCACTACAAGGTGCATCTACTAAAATTTTGTCATATAGTTCTGAATAGGGTTGTGTTGCATCATGGTCGAAAGTGGACACATTCTTTAATTTTAACTTTTTGATATTTTCTTTAATTAAACCAATTTTATGCTTATGAATATCTGTCGCATCTACATGGCCTGTAGATGCTAGTAATTCTGCCATATGACAAGCCTTACCGCCCGGAGCACTGCATGCATCTAGTATGGTATCCCCCTTTTGAACATCCATTAAATACCCTACTAACATTGAACTTTTATCTTGGATGGAAATCAGTCCATCTTTAAAAGCTCGAGATTCAATCACTGGTTTACCTATAAGATGTAAGCAATATGGAATGAGTTGATCGATATCCACATGATAGCCTTCTTGTAAAAGTGCCTTACTTATTGTTTCAACATCCGTACGACTTGTATTCACTCTTACTGTACTTGCAGATTGTACTAGAAATGATTTTGCAATCTTATGTGCCGTTTCTATTCCATAATGTGTAATCCAATGCTCAATAATCCATCTTGGTATACTATACTCAATACTCATACGTTGCTTTTCATTCTTAATTGTTTCCAATGTCGGTAAGTCACTTTTAAATATGTGACGAAGTATAGCATTAACAATGTTCCCATTATGCTGGCCACCACGGCGTTTAGCAATATTAACTGCTTCATTTATAATTGCGTGATTAGGTATTTTATCTAGGAAGACATATTGATATAAACTCATCCATAATAATTGACGTACCCAGCCTTTAATTCTAGTCTTAACAAAGGGTTTTAAATAAAAATCTAAAGTCATTTTACGCTTTATTGTTCCATAAACTAATTCTGTAAACAATGCTTTATCGACAGTTGCAATATTATATTGGTTAATGACTTCGTTAATTTTTAAATTGCTATAAGCATTATCGTTTAAAATATCTTGAATGGTATGAAATGCAAGGTCTCTTACTGATTGTGTCATACTAATTTAGTCCCCACTAATGAATCTTGTACACCACTTAAATATTGAGCAGCAAGCATTCGTTTTTTCCCAGATAATTGAATATCTGTTAATGCAATAGCATCCAAAGAACCAGTTCCTACAATAATTGCAGTCTTAGTGACTTCTATAATTTCACCTGGTTCTCCGTTTTTTCCTTTTTCAATATGCGCTTGATATAATTTTAAATTTTTATCATTCATAGTAGTATAAGCCACTGGCCATGGTGATAATCCGCGAATATGATTGTGTATCTCTTTAGCGTTTTTAGTCCAATCGATACGTTCGTCTTCTCTGCTAATATTAGATGCAAACGTTGCTTTTGAATCATCTTGTGGAATACTTTCATTTGCACCATCTATAATAGAAGGTAATGTTTCTTTTAATAAATCTGCACCTAAAAAGCTTAATTTATCGTGCATTGATCCTACGTTATCATCATCTTCAATGTCGATGGCCTTTTGAGAAATAATATTGCCTGCATCTAACTTTTTCACCATATACATGATTGTAATACCCGTTTGTGATTCACCGTCTATAATGGCTTGGTGAATAGGTGCTCCACCTCGATATTTTGGTAATAATGAGGCATGTACATTTACAGCACCTAACTTAGGGAGATTTAATAGACTTTCAGGTAATAATTGTCCAAATGCTGCCGTTACAATTAAATCAGGATTTAAATCCATAAGTTCATTTAACTCATTAGAATCTTTTAACTTTTCAGGTTGATATACTGGAATATGGTATGTTTCTGCCACTTTCTTTACAGGAGGAGGCGTTAATACACGCTTACGCCCTACTGGTCTGTCTGGTTGAGTAACTACTGCGATGACTTCATGTTCAGCGATTAACATCTCTAGTACTTTTGTTGAAAAATCTGGTGTTCCCATAAAAATTATCTTACTCATTGTCAAAATAAGCCTCCACTTCTTTTTCAGTCAATATTTTTATAGCACGTTCGGTAAATGGAATACCCTCTAATTGATCAATGATGTGTAGTATCATTCTAGCTACATCATCATAAGCAGTTAATTCAATCTCGTGACCTTCTAAATCATTTGCTTCTACAGTTATCATTTTACTACGTTCTACCTCACCAAACACATTAGGAAGATTAACCGAACCTTCTAAATCAATGATTTTCTCATTAGATTCTGTTTTGATTTTAGGATTAATTAATTGCAAGAGTCCTTCTGCTTCCATATCAATCATAGCAACACGTTGACTTACACCAATTTGTGGCGCTGATAAAGCTGATGCTTCTTCAAAATATAAAGTGTCTTCAATATCTAATAATAAACGTTTTAAATTTTCATCAAAAGTGGTTATCTTTTTTGCCTTTTTAGATAAAACAGGATGTGTCGATGGAACCAATTTCTTTATTGCCACTTAGAACGCCTCCCGAAAAAAATTCATCATATTATTATAACGTAATTCAAATTAAAATGCGACCTTAGTCTTATCATCATTCTTCTGAGACAACTTTAATTGCTTTTAATTTTTTTCATATCTAAAATAATCATGAAGACAATTAATATATTAAATAGACTAAGGAGGTATAAAGAATGGAAGTCAATAAAGTGATTTATATTATTCTAGCTGTCTTTTTAGGTGGCTTTGGCGTACACAAATTTTATGCTGGTAGAGTGATGTCTGGTCTTCTTCATTTATTATTCTGTTGGACAGGAATTCCTCATATTATTGCAATTATCAGTGCAATTCTGACATTACTAAGACCAGCAGATGAAAATGGAAACGTAACAATGTAACATGTAAATACAAAAAGAGTTACACCACGCATTTAAACGTAAACGGTGCAACTCTTTTTTTACATTAATATTTGAGGATTGATATCAATCTTTAACGATAATTTATCTTTAATATATGCTTCATGATAATAATCATCTAAGTACTGTAATGCATGAATTAATTCTGGCTCACGCTTGTATTTAACCAATATTTGAAAACGATGTTCATTATTAATTCTAGCAATTGCCGCTGGAGAAGGTCCAAGTACAAGTGCTCTTTCTGAAAGATGTTGCAGTAAAATTTGATGTACATGTTTAGCAGCTTCCATTACTTTTTTCATATTTTTATGCGCAATAGTAAAATTAATTAAATAATAATACGGTGGATATTTACCTAATTTTCTAAATTGCATTTCTTTATGATAAAACGTTAAATAATCATTTTTTTGAACATCTTCTATTGCATAATGAGTTGGATTATATGTTTGAATAATCACTTTACCGGGTTTTTCATGACGACCAGCACGACCTGAAACTTGTGTAAGTAGCTGATACGTTCTTTCACTCGCTCTAAAGTCGGGCAAATTTAACATTGTGTCGGCATTAAGTACACCAACTAATGTTATATTTGGATAATCTAAACCTTTTGCAATCATTTGTGTACCTAATAAAATATCGCCTTTTCCATTTTCAAAATCAGTCAATAGCTTTTCATGTGCACCTTTTCTTGACGTCGTATCTACATCCATACGAATAATACGTGCCTCTTCAAATTCTTGTTGTAAAATTTCTTCTACCCTTTGCGTACCTGTCCCAACTTGTCTGATATGTGGGCTTTCACAATTAGGACATAAATTAGGAGGTAAGTCTTGATAGCCGCAATAGTGGCATTTTAGTTGGTCTGTCGTCTTATGATAAGTTAAAGAGATATCGCAATGTGGACATTGTGGGACATATCCACAATCTCGACATAACATAAATGAAGCATAACCCCGTCGATTTAAAAATAAAACGATTTGTTCATTTTTATTCAGTCTATCTTGAATCGCTTGTCTTAATTCTCTGGAGAACATGGAACGATTACCTGAACTTAGTTCTGCTCTCATATCAATGATATCTATTGAAGGTAAAGCTTGTTGATTCACTCTTTCAGGTAAAGTAAGTAAGTGATATACATTTTTTTCTGCCCGTGCATAAGATTCAAGACTTGGTGTCGCACTTCCTAATACTAATGGGCATTGATGAAATTGACTTCTCCATTCTGCTATGTCTCTAGCATGATAACGTGGATAATCTTCTTGTTTATATGTTGATTCATGTTCTTCATCAATAATAATAATCCCTAAGTTTTTAAATGGTGCAAAGATACTTGATCTAGCACCTACGCTTACACGTGCTCTTCCATCTCTAATTTTTTGCCATTCATCATATCGTTCACCATTAGACAAACCTGAATGTAAGACAGCTACATCATCACCAAAACGTCGCTTAAAGCGTAAAACCATTTGTGGTGTCAACGCAATTTCTGGAACAAGCATCATGGCTTGTTTATCTTTTTTTAATACTTCTTCAATTGCTTGCAAGTAAACTTCAGTTTTACCTGAACCTGTGACGCCGTGTAATAAAAAGGTACGTTGTGTATCGTGATCTATTTTTTCTTTAATTTGTTGAAATGCATCATTTTGTGCAGAGGTTAACATTCGTTTTTCTTCTTTTTCAAAGATACGATTTTCAAAAGGATCTCGTTCAATTTCTGCATCATACTTTTCAAGGAAACCTTTTTTAACGAGACCATCTATACTTGATTTAGAAAATCCCATATCTTCAAGTTCTTTTAAAAATACATTTCTATGATGTTCTTCTAAAAGATAAGCATACACATCATATTGTTTTAATTTCTTTTCTAGTAAAGCTAATATATCATCTGGATTGTATCCTTCAACAACTCGTACTGCACGTTGTGTTTTTCTTTTTGTATGTTGAGATAATATTGTTTCTTCTTCTATTAAATGTTGTTCAAGTAATGTATTTAATATATTTAAATGATTATTTTTTTGCGCATCTTTATACTTATAATATCCGTTGTTATCAAAGTATTTTAATATATTATCTTCAATATCATTGTGACGGACTATTTTAAATACTTTAGTATATTTTGCTTTAATCGCACTTGGAAGCATTGCCTCTAACACTGAAATGCGTTTTGAAATATGATAATGACTCAACCATTCACTTAATTGGATAAGTTCAGGTGTTAATTCTGGTCGAATATCTCGAATTTCTTTAATTGCTTTCAATTTATCTATATTGACCTCTTCACTTGGTTGTTGTTGGATATCCATAACATATCCTTGAATTGTGCGTGGACCAAATGGTACAACAACTCTTACACCAACTTGTATAAAGTCTTTTAAATGGTCAGGTACGAGATAATCAAATTTAAAATCAACACTCTTAGAAGGAATATCTACAATGACCTTCGCAATCATTATTGCCACCTAGTTTCCAGTTCATCTAAAATTTGTTGTGCAAGTTGCACTTTCTTTCCTTTTTTTATGTTAATACGTTGTCCATCTTTAAAATGCATAGTGAGTTCATTATCATCAGATTGAAATCCAATGGTCTGATCTCCTACATTATTCGAAATAATGACATCAGCATTTTTACGTTTTAATTTATCTTGTGCATACGCATTAATATTTTGGGTTTCAGCTGCAAATCCGACCAAGTATTGATGCGTTTTATGTTCACCTAAATATTTCAAAATATCTTTTGTTCGTTTAAAAGTGACAGAAAGATTGCCATCTTGTTTTTTCATTTTATGATTCAATACATCGGCCGGCGTATAATCTGAGACGGCTGCTGCTTTAACAACAATATCTTGCTCTTCATATCGACTTATAACTGCATTAAACATTTCTTCTGCGCTTTCTACATGAATGACTTCTACATTCTCTGGATTATCAAGTTGTGTTGGTCCTGCCACAAGCGTCACCTTTGCACCTCTTTTAGCTAAAGCTTCTGCAATTGCATACCCCATTTTTCCAGAGGAACGATTAGATACAAATCTTACGGGATCAATCACTTCAATTGTAGGACCTGCAGTAACTAAAGCATGTTTTCCTTCAAAAGAAGTATGATATATATATGATCGTTTATTCTTATCTTTAAAATAATCATTTATTATTTTAACAATTTGAAGAGGTTCCTCCATACGTCCCTTTGCAATGTATCCACATGCTAAAAAACCATCTCCAGGTTCAATAAAACGATATCCATCGTCTTTTAATACAGAAATATTATGTTGCGTACGTTTATTTTCATACATATGAACATTCATAGCTAGAGCAATAAATTTAGGGGTTTCTGTAGCAAGTAGCGTTGATGTGACGAGATCATCAGCAATGCCTACACTTAATTTTGCAATAGTATTAGCAGTAGCAGGTGCAACAACGATGCAGTCTGCCCAATCACCTAATGCTACATGTTGAATTTCTTCAGGATTTTCTTCAATAAATGTATTGGTATATACAGGATTTCTACTAATGGCTTGAAAGGCTAAAGGTGTAACAAATTCTTGTGCATGATCAGTCAGCATTACTCTTACATCATAATTCGCTTGCGTAAGTTTACTAGTTAAATCAATTGCTTTATAAGCAGCAATGCCTCCTGTAACAGCTAATAGAATGTTCTTCATGATTCGACTCCTTTAGTTATATTTATAGTCTTCACTTTTAAACTTATTATACACAACTAAGATGAAAAACTAAAAACACGGGAGTAGAACAGATTTTTAATTCACTGTTCTACTCCCGTAAGATGAACTGATTCAAAAAATGCTTATATAAGCACATTTTCAATTAAATCAGAGAGTGCAAAAATGTTTAAAAGTCTGAAATACATGGTAGCTTATATTTCAGAACAACAACTTAACTGATAACGAAATAATTTTATTTATGCTTGAAACTCTTCAGGTACAACAGGTGAAATTTTTCCGCTTGCGATTTCTTCTAATGCTTCACCTACAGGTTTTGCTGAATGATAACCATTTAGCAATGCAGTTTCAGGCTTTTCGTCTAATTCACGTGCACGTTTGGCAGCTGTTGTTGCAATTAAATATTTTGAATTAATTTGTGATTGTAATTGATTTAACGGTGGATTTAACATTATTTTTTTGCCTCCAATAACATTTTTCTATATATCGCTTCAACGCGTTCTCTTTTTAAGTGTTCGGCTTCTACAATTGATTGAATTCTTTCTTTAGCCAAATGAACTTCATCATTAACAACGACATAATCGTAAAGATTCATCATTTCTACTTCTTTACGTGCTTCATTTACTCTGCTTTGAATCTTTTCATCTGTTTCTGTACCGCGACCAATAAGACGTTCTTTCAAATGATCTAAGCTTGGCGGTGCAAGAAAGATAAATAATGCGTCAGGAAATTTTTTTCTTACTTGTTTCGCACCTTCCACTTCAATTTCTAAAAACACATCATGACCTTCAGCCATTGTATCTTTAACGTATTGTACAGGTGTCCCATAGTAATTTCCTACGTATTCGGCATATTCAATAAATTGATCTTCTTGAATTAATGCTTCAAATTCTTCTTTCGTTTTAAAAAAGTAATCTACACCGTTAACTTCTCCTTCTCGCATTTGACGCGTAGTCATCGAGATTGAGTATTTATACGATGTAGTTGGATCGTCAAATATCTCTTTACGAACAGTTCCTTTACCTACTCCTGAAGGACCTGAAAGAACAATTAGTAATCCTTTTTCATTATTCATGCCTTACGACCTCTCTAAGCTATTCTTCTATTATTTAAATATGATATCACATTGTTGTTTACGTTGTATAGAGTGTACTAGGATAAACTTAACTCATGACGCTCTATTGTTACCATGTTACAATATAATGAATGACAAAACTGAAGGTGGAAAAAAATTATGGCTTATGATGGCTTATTCACAAAAAAGATAATAGAATCACTACAATTTTTAGTAACAGGTAGAATTCACAAAATTAATCAACCTGAAAATGACACAATCATTATGATTATTCGTCAAAATCGTAAAAACCATCATCTATTGTTATCTATTCATCCCAACTTTTCAAGAATGCATCTCACCAATAAAAAGTACGATAATCCCTTTGACCCACCAATGTTTGCACGTGTCTTTCGTAAGCATTTAGAGGGAGGTATTGTTAAATCAATACGACAAATAGGTAATGATCGTAGAGTAGAAATTGACATTGAAAGTAAAGATGAAATTGGCGATACGATATATCGAACAGTGATATTGGAAATCATGGGTAAACATAGTAATTTAATACTAGTAGATGATCAGTATAAAATTATAGAAGGCTTTAAACACTTGACGCCAAATACAAATCAGTATCGTACAGTGATGCCTGGTTTCAAATATGAAGCTCCTCCTACTCAAAACAAACGAAATCCATATGATGTTTCAAGTGATGAGGTGCTCAAATTCGTTGACTTTAATGCCGGAAAAATTGCTAAACAATTACTCAATGCGTTTGAAGGCTTTAGTCCTCTAATTACAAATGAAATTACAAATCGTTACCCATTTATGAATCAAGATACGCTTCCTCAAGCTTTTGAAGAAGTCATTGACCAAACATTAAAAGTACCCGTACCAGTATTTCATAAAAATCATGAAACAGGTAAAGAAGATTTCTATTTTATGAAATTAAAACAATTCTCGGATGATATTGTTATCTATGATTCGTTACATGATTTATTAGATCGTTATTATGATGCTAGAGGTGAGCGAGAGCGTGTAAAACAACGTGCGAATGATTTAGTACGATTCGTACAACAACAATTACAAAAATATCAACACAAGTTAAGTAAACTTATAGACGAATACGAAAGTGCTAAAGATAAAGATACACAACAATTATACGGTGAACTCATTACTGCTAATATTTATCGTATTCAACAAGGTGACGCGTCTATAAACGTTCTAAATTATTATACTAATGAAGAAGTAACGATTCCATTAGACCCTACTAAATCACCATCTGTGAATGCTCAATACTACTATAAGCAATATAACCGAATGAAGACACGAGAAAGAGAACTTGATCTTCAAATTGCTCTTACGCGTGAAAATATTGACTATTTTGCCAATATTGAACAGCAATTAGAACATATTACAGTTGAAGAAATTGATGACATTCGTGATGAATTAGCAGAACAAGGATTTATGAAACAACGTAAAAATACTAAAAAGAAAAAACAAGATAAAATCCATTTACAAACATATATATCTTCAGATGGTGACACGATTTTAGTAGGTAAAAATAATAAGCAAAATGATTATTTAACAAATCGTAAAGCTCAAAAATCACATCTATGGTTCCATACTAAAGATATTCCAGGTTCGCATGTTGTCATCTTAAATGATGCACCGAGTGAGACTACGATAAAAGAGGCAGCAATGCTTGCGGGCTATTTCTCTAAAGCTGGAAATTCTGGTCAGATACCGGTAGATTATACAGAAATCAAAAATGTCCATAAACCTTCTGGCGCTAAACCAGGATTTGTCACATATGATAATCAAAAAACGTTATATGCAACACCTGATTATGACCAAATCCAGCGTATGAAGCAGGATAAAAATTAAAAAAATAAAAATCCGTAGATGTTTTTTAAGTCATCTACGGATTATATATATCATAGTGTTTATTTTTCTGGTAATGCAAGTTGGAAACTTACTCCAAATTTATCTTGGACCCATGCAAACTCACGAAATGGTGGCATAGAAGTTTTAGGCATAAGTATAGCGCCTTCTTTTTTTAGACCATTAAATAAATGTTCCATTTCCATAGCATCTTCAACTGTAATATATAAAGAGATGGAAGGATTCATTGGTAATTCTTCACCATTATTAGCATCTATCGCCATGAAAACTTGACCATTTAATGTAAAAATAGAATGTTGAACTGTCCCAGGTTCTCCAGGACCTTCTTCTCCGTATTTTACCATTGTTAAAATCTCGCTATTTTTAAATAAGCTCGTATATAAATTGACTGCTTCTTCAGCCTGATTATTAAACATTAAAAATGGTGTTACTTTAGGTATTTCCATTGTAATCCTCCTATAATTTATAATTAATTTCTATTTTAAACTATTTTTTAAAATAATAAAAAGTTAGCTATTAAGAACTTTGAATTAAAAGTAGCTTTAATTTTGAAAACGTTCCATAAACAGTTAAAATTAAATAAAAGTATAATAGGAGGCATTTAATATGATGCATTATATTCTACCACTATTAGCAATGGTTATCGTTTTATTAATCGGATGGGTTTTAATTAAAATCTTTATACGTTAAGTTCATTATAGATTGATATAAAAAGATACATATAAACAAGTTGATTCATTATTTATATGTATCTTTTTTTCTATATTTAGAATTTATCTTTTTGACGTAAATGTGCTTTGGCTTTTTTAAAGAAGTCACTTGTATGCTCAAAAGATTCCATTTGTGCGTGATGCATATGTTGAATACTTTCTTTAATAGTTAACACATGTGCTGTTTGTTTAAATTCTTTTTCACTGTATAAAAATTGATTCACATGTTTTAAATGATTATAAAATGCATTATTATCTTTGTCTTTAGACAACTTTATCACCCTTTAAGCTATACTTAGAGATTATCGCGCCAATCCACTAATGTTTGAATATCATTTTCTGAAATTTTGCCTTCTTCTTTAGCTACTTCAATAAGTTCATTATAATTACTTAGCGTATAGAACGGTAGATTAGCTTGTTTGAACATGTTGTCTGCTTTAGCTAGACCATAAGTAAAGATGGCAACTACACCTACGACTTCAGCCCCTGCTTCTCTTAAAGCTTCCACTGCAGTAATTGATGATCCCCCCGTTGAAATTAAATCTTCAACGACAACGACTTTTTTGTTTTTACTTTGTGCACCTTCAATTTGATTTTGTTTACCATGACTTTTACTTTTAGATCGTACATAGTTCATTGGTAAGTTTAGCTTTTCAGAAATATAAGCAGCATGTGGAATACCAGCAGTTGCTGTTCCTGAAATAACCTCTACATTACCAAAATGTTCAGTAATAAGTTCACTTAATCCATCACGAATGTCTTGACGTACTTTAGGGTAACCTAAAGTAATACGATTATCACAATAGATAGGTGATTTTATGCCTGAACTCCATGTGAATAAGTCATTGGGTGATAAACTTACTGCTTCAATATCTAATAATGATTTTGCTATGTGTTTTGACATATTAACCTAACCAACTTTCCTTTATTTTTGTATAACTTTCTTGTGGATGCTCACTTTGAGTTATCGGACGACCCACTACAATGTGAGTTGAACCTAACTGTTTCGCGTCTTCTGGAGTTGTAATACGTTTTTGATCATTCACCGCTGCACCTTTAGGTCTGATACCAGGCGTCACCTTTAAAAATTCAGAACCCAGAGACTTTGTCAGTAATTCAGCTTCTAATGGCGAACATACTACGCCATCTAATCCTGACTCTTGCGCTAATTTTGCATAATTCAACACTGCTTCTTCAATAGATGTTTGAATATTTTGTTCTTGATGAAGCATTTCTTCAGTCGTTGATGTTAATTGAGTCACTGCTATTATTTTAGTAGTTTTATTATATTTACGTAATCCTTTTACAGCATGTTTCATCATTTCAGTTCCACCAGCAGCATGCACGTTAACTAAATCAACATTTAATTTACCTAAACCCTCCATAGCTTTTTGAACTGTATTAGGAATATCGTGTAACTTAAGATCTAAAAATATATCATGTCCACGTTCCTTTATTTTCTTAATTAAAGCTGGTCCAGTTTGATAATATAATTCCATTCCTACTTTTACAAAAAGTGGTTCATCAAATTGATCTAAAAAGTCAAGAACATGATTCTCAGAATCAAAATCTAAAGCTATAATTGGTAAATCTCTCATTCATTAAACTCCTTTAAATAACTCACTTTTATTTTAAAAAGAAGCGACTTGTGCTTAAACATAAAGCAAGTTAACACATAAGTCGCTTATAATTATGGCATTACATATTTCTCATTGAAAATGTCATACTTTCAATAACATTTGTTAATGCACTTGCAGTATCTAATGAAGTTAAACATGGCACTCCGTTTTCTACAGTAGTACGTCGAATTTGGAAGCCATCTCTTTCAACTTCTTTACCTTTTGTCATTGTGTTAATAACAATTTGTACATCTCCATTTTGAATACGTGTTAATAAATCATTTTCTCCACCGATTTTACCAACAACTTCAACAGGGATATTGTGCACTTCTAATTTTTGTGCAGTGCCTTGTGTAGCTAAGATTTTATAACCTACTTCATTTAAGCGGTGAGCAATATCAACGATTTCTTCTTTATCTTTATCGCTTACTGTCATTAATACGGTACCATGATCTTTTACTTCTACACCACTACCTATTAAACCTTTATATAAAGCTTTTTCAAGTGTTAAATCTTTACCCATCACTTCACCGGTAGATTTCATTTCAGGTCCAAGTGTAATGTCAACATTTTTTAATTTATTAAAACTAAACACCGGTGCTTTAACAAAAACACCCTCTGAATATGGTTGAACACCTTGTTGATAGCTTAAATCTTTAAGCTTTGTGCCCATTATCGCTTGCATGGCAAGTTGTGCCATTTGAATATCAGTAATTTTACTTAAGAAAGGCACTGTACGACTTGCACGTGGGTTAACTTCTAATACATACACACCATCATGTGCAATGACGAATTGAATATTGATGAGACCCACAATGTTTAATCCTTTAGCTAATTTAATTGTATAATCTTCGAGTGTTTTTATTTCTTCATCGCTCAATGTTTGTGGTGGATACACTGCAATTGAATCACCGCTATGAACACCTGCACGTTCAATGTGCTCCATAATACCAGGAATAATAACTATTTCACCATCAGAAATTGCATCGACTTCTATTTCTTTACCAGTTAAATATCTATCTACTAATACTGGATGTTCTGGACTTGCTTTAACAGCTTGTTCCATATAATCTTCTAATTCTGCATCACTATTTACAATCTCCATAGCACGGCCACCTAATACATAAGAAGGTCGTACAACGACTGGATAACCGATTTCACGTGCATTTTCTAATGCTTCTTTAGGAGAAGTTGCTGTTTTACCTTTAGGTTGTGGAACATCAATTTTTCTTAAAAGTGCTTCAAATTCTTTTCTATCTTCTGCACGATTTAAATCTTCTAGTGATGTTCCTAAGATGTTCACGCCATGTTTAGCTAATTTATCAGCTAAATTAATTGCTGTTTGACCACCAAATTGGACTACTACACCTTTAGGTTGCTCTAAATTAATAATATTCATTACATCTTCTTCAGTTAGCGGTTCAAAATATAATTTATCTGAAATTGAAAAGTCTGTTGATACTGTCTCTGGATTATTATTAACAATAATCGCTTCATATCCGGCATTTTGAATTGCCCAAACTGCATGCACTGTCGCATAATCAAACTCTACACCTTGTCCGATACGTATTGGTCCAGAACCTAATACTAAAATTTTCTCTTTATCTGTAACTACAGACTCATTTTCTGTTTCATATGTTCCGTAATAATATGGTGTAGATGATTCAAATTCTGCTGCACACGTGTCTACCATTTTATACACAGGTTTAATATCATTATCTTGACGTAATTGATATACTTCATCTTCTGTCATATCAAAGCGATGCGCAATCACTTTATCACTGAAACCATAATCTTTTGCATATTTAAGATATTCTAAGTCTCCTGGATGCGCTTTAAGTTCATGTTCAATATGAATAATATTAAGAAATTTATTTAAGAAGAAATAATCAATTTTAGTCATTTCATGAATTTCTTGTAATGATGTGCCACGTCGAATCGCTTCACCAATAAAGAATAAACGCTCATCATCTTGATGACTAATACGTTCTTTAATGTAATCTAAGTCATAACTTTCACCGTTTGGTAAACCAAGATGATGGACACCATATTCTAATGAACGGATCGCTTTTAATAATGATTCTTCATATGTACGACCAATAGCCATTACTTCACCAGTAGCCTTCATTTGCGTTCCTAATTCACGTTCACCTTTTTCGAATTTATCAAATGGGAAACGTGGAATTTTTGAAATAACATAATCAAGTGTTGGTTCAAAAGCAGCATAAGATGTTCCAGTTATAGGATTTAGCATCTCATCTAATGTTAAACCAACCGCAATTTTAGCTGCCAATTTAGCAATTGGATAGCCTGTTGCTTTTGATGCTAGTGCAGATGAACGAGACACACGTGGATTAACTTCAATAATGTAATAATTTAATGAATATGGATCTAATGCTAGCTGTACATTACAACCACCTTCAATACCTAAAGCACGAATCACTTTAAGCGATACATCACGTAACATTTGGTATTCAACATCTGATAGTGTCTGACTAGGAGCTACAACAACTGAATCTCCAGTATGGATACCTACTGGGTCAATATTTTCCATATTACATACTACAATGGCATTGTCATTTTTATCACGCATAACTTCATATTCAATTTCTTTATATCCTGCTATTGATTTTTCAATTAAACATTGCGTTGCTGGACTATAATGTAATCCATTACTTACAACTTCTTTTAATTCTTCATCATTATGACAGATACCGCCACCGGTACCCCCCATTGTAAAAGCAGGACGTACAATTAATGGATATCCTACTTGTTCTTTAAATGCAAATGCTTGTTCCACAGTATTTACTATATCACTTTCAGGTACCGGAACATCTAATTCATTCATCAATGATCGGAATAATTCTCTATCTTCTGCTTGTTGTATAGATTCTAATTTTGTACCTAATAACTCTACATTATTTGCTTTTAATACACCGCTATCATGTAATTGTATTGCCATATTCAAGCCTGTTTGTCCACCTAATGTAGGTAATAATGCATCAGGCTGTTCTTTACGAATGATACGTGCAATAAAGTCATGAGTTAAAGGTTCAATATATACTTTATCTGCAATTTCTTTATCAGTCATAATGGTTGCAGGGTTTGAGTTCACTAAAATAACACGGTATCCTTCTTCTTTTAAAGCAAGACACGCTTGTGTTCCAGCATAGTCAAATTCTGCAGCTTGTCCAATAATAATAGGACCTGAACCAATTACTAAAATCGTTTTAATATCGTCACGTTTAGGCATTCGTTTTACTCTCCTTTTTATTATCTTTAAAATCTCTCATCATGTCTAAGAACTCATCAAATAAGTAATTTGAGTCACTTGGGCCTGGTCTTGCCTCTGGATGATATTGTACTGAAAACGCTGGTAATGTTTTATGTCTTAATCCTTCAACCGTACCATCATTTAAAGCAATATGTGTCACTTCTAAATCTGTATTTTCTAATGAATCTTTGTCTATAGCATAACCGTGGTTTTGACTTGTGATATCTACTTTGCCTGTGCGTAAATCTTTTACAGGATGATTTGCACCACGATGTCCAAATTTCATTTTAAATGCTTTAGCGCCTTGAGATAATGCAAATAACTGATGACCAAGACAAATGCCAAAGAATGGTATATGTCCTAAAACACCTTTAATCATATCTAAAGCAACATCAACTTCTTCTGGATCTCCAGGTCCATTTGAAAGCATGACACCATCTGGTGACATTGCTAATATTTCCTCTGCTGAAGTATCATAAGGTACTACAGTAACATTACATCCTCTTGAATTAAGCTCTCTAACAATATTTTGCTTTTTACCAAAGTCTAATAACACGACACTTAAATCTGAGCCTGTTGATACATACGGTGTTTTTGTTGACACAGTAGTCACCTCATCACGAGGTAATTCTGCAGTTTTTAAGCTCACTGCAAGTGATTCAATATCCTCTTTATTGTCAGTAAATCCTGCTTTTAATACACCATACTTTCTAATTTTTCTAGTAATACTACGTGTGTCTACCCCTGAAATACCAGGAATATGATATTGAACAAGCACTTCATGTAATGTTTTTTGTTTTCTAAAATTACTTGGATGCGTACTTGCTTCCTTAACCACTACCCCATTTAATGTAGGTGTAAGTGATTCAAAATCGTCTCTATTAATACCATAATTTCCAATTAAAGGATAAGTAAATGTAACAATTTGACCAGTATATGATGGATCAGAAATCGTTTCTTGATATCCAGTCATAGCTGTATTAAATACAATTTCTCCGATTGATAATTGATCTGATCCTAATTTATATCCTTCATAGTATGAACCATCTTCAAATACGAGATATCTACGTTCAAACATTTTACTTGTCCTCCTTAAATTTAACTTCACCCTCAACCATTGTTAAAACAGGGTTACCATATACGTTATATCCTATAAATGGTGTGTTATCTGCTTTAGATAAGAAGTCTTCACCACGAATTTCTCTTTCTTCATCTAAATTAATGATTGTTAAGTCTGCATAGCTGCCTTCTTCTAATTTTCCATAAGGTAAATCAAATATTTGTGCTGGTTTAATTGTTAAGTAATCAACAAGTTGTTGTAATGACCAGTCTCCATTTTTAACAAAATAAGTATATAGTAATGGGAAAGCCGTTTCACTTCCTACAATACCAAATGGTGCTTTTGTCATTGGCTGAGCTTTTTCTTCTTTGGCATGAGGCGCGTGATCTGTAGCAATACAATCAATGGTACCATCTAGTAACCCTTCTAATAATGCATCTCTATCTTCTTTACTTCTTAATGGTGGATTCATTTTAAAAATGGCATTATCACCTGGAACATCATCTTCCGTTAATAACAGATGATGTGGTGTCACTTCAGCAGTAACATGAATGCCTGCTGCTTTAGCATCACGAATTGCTCTTACACTTTCTTTTGTTGAAACATGGCACACATGATAGTGACAATCTGCTGCTTCTGCTAATAAAACGTCTCGTGCAATTTGTACAGATTCACAAATGTTTGGAATGCCAGGAATACCTAATTCTTCACTACGTTTACCTTGATGCATTGCACCACCATAAATTAAACTATTATCTTCACAATGAGCAACAACTGCTTTATTTAATTTTGCTGCTTGTTGCATCGCTTCATACATCATTGCTGATTCCTGCACACCCACACCATCATCTGTAAATGCAAATGCACCCTCTTTTGCAAGTGCTTCAAAATCAACATGCTCTTTACCAGCTTGACGAATTGTAATTGATGCATAAGGCAAGACGCGGACTTGTGCATTTTCTTTAATTAATGATTGCAACTGATTCATGTGTTCTACTGTATCAGGTACAGGACGTGTATTAGGCATTGGACATACTGTTGTAAATCCTCCACGTGCAGCTGCTTTTGTTCCAGTTTCAATTGTTTCTTTATGTTCCCCACCTGGTTCTCTTAAATGAACATGCACATCTACTAGACCTGGTGCTACAAACTGACCATTTGCATCAATGACTTCAGTATCTTTATCAATATTAATATTTTCATTAATTTCCTTGATATATTGTCCATCAATTAAAATTGACGTTGATTTAAGTTTACCATTGTCTAAAATTTTAGCATTTTTTATAAGTTTCATAATTATTCTCCTTTTCTTGATAAAAGTTTATCTATTACAGCCATTCTTAAATACATTCCATTTTCCATTTGTTTAAAGATTCTTGACTTAGGTGCTTCAACTAGTTCACTATCGATTTCTACGCCACGATTTACTGGAGCAGGATGCATCACTATCGCATCATCTTTTAAACGACGATATCTTTCTTTAGTTAACCCATATTGTTCATGATAATAATCAGCTTTAAAGTTTGCTTCATCAGTAATACCATGTCTTTCATGTTGGACTCTTAAAAGCATAATGATATCAACTTTATCAATCACATCATCAATATTGACATAGGGAGCATCTAATGTTTCATCTACCCATTCATTCGGACTTGAGAACATCACTTTAGCACCAAGCGAGGTTAAACTTGTATAATTACTTCTCGCTACACGAGAATTTTTAATATCTCCACATATTAAAATATTTAATCCTTCAAATGTTTCGTATTCTTCATAAATCGTCATTATATCCAGTAAGCTTTGAGTAGGATGCTGACCACTACCATCTCCAGCATTTGCAATCGGAATATTTAAATTTTCTAGTTCTTCGTAATAAGCATTTTGAGGATGTCTAATGACTAATAAATTGACGCCAATACTCTCTAACGTTTTACAAGTGTCATAAAGTGATTCCCCTTTTTGTACTGAAGAAGTGCTTGTTTCAAAGTTAACTTGTTTCAATCCAAGATTAAGTTCAGCTACTTCAAAACTGCATTTTGTGCGTGTTGAATTTTCAAAGAATAAGTTAGATACATATTTCCCTTCATACTGAGGGACAGTTTCTTTTCCTGATTTAAAACGACTTGCTGTTTGAATGAGATTAAATATATCGTCGTTTGTTAAATACTCCATTGAAAATAAATGTTTCATGACGTGCCTCCTAAAAGATTCTCTTTTATTTAATGTCTGATTCTTTTTTTTCTTTTGGCAAAATAAGATTTAATATGATCCCTGATAACGCTGCTAAAGCCATGCCTTCAATTTGTAGGTTCACACCAAAACTTTTTAAATTGATAAGTAAATTTCCAATACCGACTACTAGTACTACTGATGCAATAACTAAATTACGATTACTAGCAAAATCAACACGACTTTCTACCAACATTCTAAGTCCACTTGCTGCAATAATACCGAATAATAAGATAGATACGCCACCCATAACTGGTGTAGGAATTGATGAAATTAATGCTGAGAACTTACCAATAAATGATAAGATAATTGCAATCACTGCTGCGCCACCAATGACATAGATACTATATATTTTTGTAATTGCAAGTACACCAATATTTTCACCATAAGTTGTACTAGGTGGTCCTCCAATAATGCTAGCGAACATTGTTGAAACTCCATCACCTATAATTGAACGATGTAAACCTGGATTTTCAAAGAAATTACGCCCTACAATTTTATTAATCACCATTTGATGACCAATATGTTCACTGACTGTTACAAATACTATAGGCAACATGACTAAAATAAGTCCGATATGTATCGATGGAACATAATCTTTAAATGGTAAATATATATCTGGAAAATCTAGCCAACTGGCTTTAGCAATTGGTTTGAAATTAACAATGCCTACAAAAATTGACACAATATAACCTACAATAATTCCTATTAACACAGGAATAAGTGAAAAGAAACCTTTAAAGAATCCTTGAACAATAATAGTTACTAGTAAGGTTACTAATGCGACTAATAAATAGCTTAAATTGTAACCCTTCATATCTCCTGAATTCTCATACATTGCCATATTTACTGCTGTTGGTGCGAGACTTAATCCAATGACCATAATAACTGGACCAACAACAACTGGTGGTAAAAGATGCATCAACCAACCGGTACCACTTAATTTTATGAAAATACCAATAATGATGTACATTACTCCACTAGCGAATAAAGCGACAAGCATATCTCCTAAACTGTGCGTACTTAACCCCGTAATAATTGGAGTAATAAATGCAAAGCTTGAACCTAAATAGGCAGGTATCTTTGCTTTAGTAATTAATATATATAGTAATGTTCCTATACCCGAGGCTAATAATGCAGCAGAAATAGGTAACCCTGTTAAAAAAGGAACAAGGACAGTTGACCCAAACATTGCAAATAAATGTTGTAAGCTTAAAAACGCCCATTGTGCTGGTTTTGGTTTATCTTTTACATCTAGCACTGGTTTGACAGTACGTTCAAACATTCGTTCATTTTCCATGAAATATTCTTCCTTTCTAAAAAAGTCTCTTTACACTATGGTAAAGAGACTAAAATAAATTCATGACATATTATAAAAAGCTTCTTTCAGTTTTTTATAACATGACATAGGAAAAGTATTTAATTTAAGTGAGACATATTATCTATCCATTTAATAAATACATTACACGCTCATCATTAAATACTTCACCTTTTTCAGTCTCTCGTACTGGTTTAAAAGGTTAGTTATTCAATTACTACTGCATTTCTATCATCTATTTCTTCAAGATAAACAGATACTGCTTCATCTTTTGCAGTAGGTATATTCTTTCCAACAAAGTCTGCTCTAATTGGCAGTTCACGATGGCCACGATCCACAAGGGCAGCGAGACCAATCTTTATAGGTCGAGAATGTAATAAAATTGCATCTAAAGATGCTCTAACAGTTCGTCCAGTATAAAGTACATCATCAATAATAATCACTATCTTATCTGTAACATCTTGATCAATTTCAATGGCATCTTTAGTGATAGGCTTTTTCGAATTTTTAATATCATCTCTAAAATGAGTAATGTCAATCGTGCCTGTTGGAACTACGTGATGTTCAATTTGTTTAATTTTTTCTTGAATACGACGTGCTAAAAATTCGCCTCTTGTTTTAATACCTAAAAGAACAAGTTGTTCAGTTCCTTTATTATATTCTAGAATTTCATGTGCTATACGTGTAACAGTACGTTGTATAGCTGCTTCGTCCATAATAATACGTTCTGACATGATTACACCTCTTAAAAGAAAAAACCTCATGTCTTTTATAAAGACATGAGGTTTAATGTATATAAAAATATTTTATATGATTAGTCTGATAATAATCGAACAATTGAAGTTAATCATATTTATATCATTAGTCACCCTGTCTTTTGAGCCTCTCTGGACTCTTTTTAAAAGACATTGTTTTGTTTAATTTTAACTGTTATTAGCTTAAATCTTTTTAGTTCATAAGTCAATATGCTTTCTTTTAATTTATGACTTTATTCTCTAATTTTATGATTCTCTTAATCGAATATCTTCTAATAGCGATTGAAACTCTTGAGGTAACTCAGCATGACGTTCAATATATTCATGAGTGACAGGATGTTCAAAACCAATGACTCCAGCATGTAAAGCTTGTCCACCAATATCTAATGTTTTTCTAGGACCATATTTAGGATCTCCAACAAGTGGGAACCCAATATATTTCATATGAACGCGAATTTGATGAGTACGCCCTGTTTCTAATTGACATTCAATCAATGTATAGTCATTGAAATGTTCTAATACATTAAAATGAGTCACTGCTTCTTTTCCATCATCAACAACATCCATAGATTGACGGTCTTTTTTGTTTCTCCCTATTGGAGCATCAATTGTTCCATAATCATGAGGAATATTACCATGTACTAAAGCTGTATACTTACGCTTTACTGTTTTATCCATAAGTTGTTCTACTAGACCACGATGTGCCACATCATTTTTAGCTACCATAAGTAACCCAGACGTATCTTTATCAATACGATGAACAATACCAGGACGTATCTCTCCATTAATACCTGATAAATCTTTAATTTGATACATTAATCCATTAACTAATGTACCTGTATAATGACCTGGTGAAGGGTGTACAACCATGCCTTTAGGTTTATAAACAATGGCTACATCTTCATCTTCATAATAAATATCTAAATTGAGGTTCTCCGGTAAAATATCGGCTTCAACCACTTCTTTTTTAGTCACTTGAATCTCATCATTTAATTTAACTTTATAATTTGATTTGATTATTTTATCATTAACAGTGACTAAATCATTTTTAATCCAATCTTGAAGTTGACTTCTAGACCACTCACTATTGAAATCAGATAATAATTTATCAATACGCTGACCTACGAGTGCTTCATCTTCTATTTTATATTCATACGTTTCCACTACGTGCCCTCCTATTCTTTTTTCGTTGCATCCTTAATCAATGCAATAATGACAAAAATAACACCAATTGTTAAGCTTGAATCTGCGACATTAAAAATTGGAAAATCATATCCAAAAATATTTGTATCAATGAAATCAACCACTTCACCATTGAATACACGGTCGATAAAGTTACCTAATGCACCTGCAAATAATAAGCTAATTGCAACTTGCATAAACACATTATATTTAGTTTCTTTAATATAAAATATGATAAGTACAACTAAAATAATAAGAGTAATAATATAGAAAAATCCCATTTTACCACTTAAAATCCCCCAAGCTGCACCATTATTTCTATGTGATGTAATATTTAAAAAATGAGGAATCACTTCATAAGAATCACCAATGTTCATTGTTGCTGTAATTACTTTTTTAGTTATTTGATCTATAATTAAAGTCACGATAGCTACTATTAAAGATAAACCAATATAATATTTCTTTTTCATTCATGTGCCTCCATTCAGCCCTCAACTCTTTGACAACACTCTACATTATAGCCTACTACTTAGCATAAAAAAAGCTACAATCTTCTATGTCATATTTGTGTTACTTTTAGGATGAATATAATTAAATTGATCGACTTGATAAACATCTACAAAACGTGTTGTAATTTCGTAAGGTTTTCTGAAATTCATATCAGAGACTATTAAAGAGCCATCATTATTTACTTGTTCTACATAAGCAACATGTCCATGTTTTCCTTTTGGATAATGTAAAATTGAGCTCTTAGTTGGATTTTCATTGACTGTATACCCTTGTTTCTTAGCCTTGTTAGCCCAATATTTAGCGTCACCCCATTGGTTACTTATTAAATGATGATCTTCTTTTACTCGATCAAATACATAGTAAGTACATTGACCTTTAGCGTATGTGTTATATTTCATAGGATTTTTTCCCAAAAATGAATTGTAGGTTCAGTCATATCTTGATTGTCTAGACCATCAAAAATTGCACCGCCTGTAAATATCATACATACAAATATCATTAAAAAAATCCATTTTTTCATTTCATCACTCTACCTCTATAAAATTAAATCTAAACTGGATATCATCTGGGACTTTAATATTGATAGGATGTGTATCTGGATAATGAAAGTCAACGATGGATAGACCATAAGTATGTTCATTATCTATTCGCTTTATTTTTGAAATTCATTGAAAGATGACAATAATATTGTTCAGAAGCTAAATAAAACGATTCAGCATCTAAATATGCAGAAGGTACTAGTCCAAACAAGTTTAGATAATACGCTCTTAATTCATTTAATCGAATGATTTTTAAACTAATAGTCCCAATTTTACTATCATTAGGTAAACTTTGCCATCCGATGGTTGGTGCATATGTTAATAATGAAGAAACATCGAGTGGCTTAATATCGAGTCTAATCCATTCACTTTCTTGTTTCCAATCAGAAATCGATTTATCAACATAAAATTTAAACATACGACCTTCTGGATCTTCGACAAAAATAAATGTACATATATTTTGTCCTCAATCATTAATTGGTAACTCATAGTCATTTAACTTTTGGATTAGATCTGCCAGATGTAGTTTATTGGATAATTGAATTCTTATATAAAATAAACCAGCTTCTTGAGATAAAGGATTTCGTCCAGACTTTATCTCTCTTAAAGTAATATAATGGTGACGATCTCCAATTTGATATTTGACAACCGTTCATATCTCTTTCACCTTTTTAAATCCTAATCATTCTTCATAGAACGGTTGTAAAGTGCGTAAATCTTTTACATTTAAAGTGATACCATTAATAAAATATGCATCATTATCATGAAACATAGGACACCTTCTAAATTTTAAAATCTCTCTTTCAATTTAAAATGACTATGATTAATGATTATTCTATAATAAAATATTTAAAATTTTATCAGTCTTAATGCGTAATATTCAACTATTTAGATTTAGTCTAAAAAAAGCTTTCGATAGAGAGAAATCCATTGCTCTTCCATCGAAAACTTTTAAATACATAAAGTATACTATTTTTTAACTAAAAATTTATTGTATGTTCTTGCACCAACAAATGCGCCAATTATTGCACCAGTAGTCATAGCAAGATTAGTAAAAATTTTATTAACAGGATCTTGTTTATCTTCTTCATCATTAGCTAAATGATTCATATGGTGTTTAAACACATCCATCACAAACTTATGTACATTGGCTTGAGTAAACTTATAAACTCCCCATGGTAATGTTGGTTCATATTCTTGTAATGCTACAATACCTTCATTAGTATCTAATATACGTCTAAATTCAAATCGCGCATTGCCGCCGTCTTTAGCCATTGCTAAATCTCCACCAACAATTTTATATACAATCATTTCACTAGTAGAATCATGATTATGTCTTGTCATTTTTAAAATAAATTTCTTTATTAATGGTAATTGAATATTAAATTCATGCTCATTAATGGTACCATCTACTAAATGGAGCGTAATATCATTTATAAATTCTGCATATTCTCTTGTTACATCACGCATTGAGTAACTTTCAGGAATTTTAAAACGCGTCATTGCTCTAACATCTTTCACTTCATTTTTCTTATCTTGCTTTGATTTAGGTTTAGACTGTTTTGTAGTTATAGTTTGTTGTTCACCTTGTTCTTCTTTCAGTGCTTTTCTTACACTTTCTTCATAATTCATTTTCCCTAATGATATTTCTGGTTTTATATGCTCAGGCTGTGGAATCATATCATGCACTAAACTATCCATAAGTGGGTATATCATTTCTTTAGGCACTTGCGAAATCAGTCTAACCCAAAATCGACTTAACCAAATAGGAATAATTGGTAAATTCAACGTAGGTAAACGTTTACCAAGAATAGAAGCTGTACGTTCAAATAATTCTTGATAATTCATCACTTCAGGCCCTGTAATATCAAATGCTTCATTTTCTTGGGGAAAGCGTTCTACTAACATGGCTAGTTTATCAATAACATCATCAATAGATACTGGCGCAATCATATTGTGAGCCCAGTTGGGTAGAATCATTGCTGGCAAACACTCTATCATTCTTTTTAAAATGGGATATGAGCTACCTTTTGAACCTATAATTAGACCAGCACGTAATGTGCTTACAGGGACGTCATAATATCCTAATATTTTTTCACATTCTAACCGACTTTTTAAGTGAGGTGATAACTGACTATCATTTGGGATAATACCACTCATAAATATAATATGTTTAACACCTTGTTTTTTTGCTGCACGTCCAAAATTATCAGCTAGGAGTGCATCCATATCTTCGAAATTAGCTTGTGTAAGTTTAGCACTTGGCATCATTGAATGAACGAGATATATCGCAGTATCTATATCTTCCATTACCTCAGTTATAGCATTTAAATCAAATAAATCTGTTGATTTCCAAGTTACATTTTTTTCATTTTTTTTATTTTGAGTATTTCTTGATATTGCGATAATCTCATGATTATCTTTTAATTTATCTTTTAAATGACTGCCGATATATCCAGAAGCCCCCGTTAGTAAAATCTTACCCATAATTGTATCCCTCTTCCTATATTTATCATAAACATGCGAGAAATATTTCATTACTTATTATTTGCTATAAACTAATTCCTCTTCGTCTAAACTTTGAACCCTATTCAGATATATTTTCAAATTATTATTATTTAATATTTATATACTTTATAAAAAAACACTCGTAACCCTTAATTAGGTTACAAGTGTTCTATCTCTATTGAATTAAACTAAAGTTTTTACGACTTCTTGACAACGTGGACATAAATGATCAAGTTCACCAACAGATCCTAATGATTCACTATAATTCCAACATCTTTCACATTTTTCACCTGAAGCATGTTCAATATGAATGTCACCATGTTGATATTCATTTCCATTGTCTACTTTTTCGGTCACTTCAACTTGAGAAACGATAAATAATTGTTGTAAGTCATTAAATTGTTGTAAAAATTCTGCAGCTTTAAAGTGATCATTGTTTCCAATCACTACTTTAGCTTCAAGAGATTTACCGATAACTTTTTCATTACGTGCTGCTTCTAATGCACGGTTTACATCATCGCGTAATGACATAAATTGATTCCATTTATCTAATAATTCTTGATCAACGTCAACAACTTTTGGCATATCTGCTAAATGAACACTTTCTTCTTTAACATGTGGTGTATGAGACCATACTTCTTCGGCAGTGTGTACTAAAATAGGAGCGAGTAATTTAGTCATATCTATTAAAATTTGGTACAACACTGTTTGCATACTACGGCGTTTATGTGCGTCTTTTTGTTCAATATACAGAATATCTTTACCATAATCTAAATAGAAGTTACTTAATTCTACATTGATAAAGTTTTGAACTTCTTGATAAATATTTAAGTAATCAAAGTTATCATAGTGCTTAATAGTACTAGAAGTGAATTCACGTAAACGATTCAATAAGTAACGATCTACTTCTAATAATTCATGTTCAGGTACACTATCTGTTTCAGGATTAAAGTCATTAATATTACCTAACATAAATCTTAAAGTATTTCTGATTTTTCTATAAACATCAGACGTTTGTTTTAAAATTTCATCTGAAATACGTACATCTGCTAAGTAGTCTGTACTACTTACCCATAATCGTGCAATATCAGCACCTTTTTGTTTTACTACTTGATTAGGAACGATAACGTTACCTAAAGATTTACTCATTTTTTTACCTTCGCCATCCATTACGAAACCATGTGACAATAAGAATTTATAAGGCGATTGTCCTCTAGTCGCAACTGCTGTAGTAATTGAAGAGTTAAACCAACCACGATATTGGTCACTACCTTCAAAATATAAATCGGCTGGGAAACGCAATTCTGGACGAGTTTCTAACACACCTCTATGAGATGAACCAGAGTCAAACCAAACATCCATAATATCTGTTTCTTTAGTAAATTCTCCATTAGGGCTTCCAGGATGTGTGAATCCTTCAGGTAATAAATCTTTAGCTTCTCTTTCAAACCAAACATTTGAGCCATATTCTTCAAATAAATCAGCTACATGATTGACAGTTTCTTTTGTCATAATAATATCGCCATTTTCAGCGTAAAATACAGGCAATGGTACACCCCATACACGTTGACGAGAAATCACCCATTCACCACGGTCACGGATCATATTATATATACGTGTTTTACCCCAATCCACTTTAAAATCAGTTTCTTCAATCGCATCTAAGATATCTTGTCTCACTTTATTAATTGAAGCAAACCATTGAGGTGTTGCACGGAAAATAACTGGTTTTTTAGTACGCCAATCATGTGGATAACTATGTGTAATAAAGTCTAATTTTAATAAGGCACCTTTATCAGTTAAAAGATCTGTTACAGCTTTATTTGCTTTATCATAGAACATACCTTCAAATTGTCCGCCTTCCTCTGTGAAGACACCTTTATCATTCAAAGGACTGATGACAGGTAAATCATATTTTTGACCTACAACATAGTCATCTTCCCCGTGACCAGGAGCAGTGTGTACACACCCCGTACCAGCGTCAGTTGTTACATGACCACCATTAATGACTAATGACACTCGATCTAAGAATGGATGTTGTGTTTCAACGTACTCTAACTCTTTCCCTGTAAATTCTTTTTCCAATTGAATAGTATCTTTATCCCACCCTAATGCTTCAGAAACACTTTCAGCTAAAGCTTCAGCAATCACGTATTTCTTACCATTTACATTATATTGACCATATTTCAAGTCTGGATGAACTGTAATTGCTACGTTAGAAGGTAATGTCCAAGGTGTAGTTGTCCAGATAATAAATTGAGCATCCTCATCGATAGTGCCTTTTGAATCTTTAACATCAAAGGCTACATAAATAGATGCTGAACGTTTATCGTGATATTCAATTTCAGCTTCAGCAAGTGAAGATTCACTTGATGGTGACCAATATACCGGTTTTTTACCTTTATAAATTAAACCTTTGTCAGCCATTTCGCCAAACAAACGAATTTGAGCTGCTTCATATTCAGGTTTAAGAGTAATATATGGGTTATTAAAGTCCCCACGTATACCTAAACGTTTAAAATCTTGTTTTTGTAGTTCAACTTGTTCTAAAGCAAATTCTTTACATTTTTCTCTAAACTCAGCAATTGACATTTTTTTGCGGTCAACACCTTTTTTAGTCAATGCTTGTTCAATTGGTAGACCATGTGTGTCCCATCCTGGAACGTAAGGTGAGTAAAATCCTTGCATCGTTTTATAACGTACAATAATATCTTTAATAATTTTATTTAATGCATGTCCCATGTGAAGATTACCATTTGCATAAGGTGGGCCATCATGCAAAATAAATGATTGATTTCCTTCATTTTTCTCTAAAGCTTTTTGATAATGATTATTTGCTTCCCATTGCTCTTGAATTTTTGGCTCTTTATTAGGTAAACCTCCTCGCATTGGAAAGCCGGTTTTTGGCATTAATAAAGTTTCTTTGTAATTCATATTTTCCACTCCTTAAATATAAAAAGAACTCTAAGTTCAATTAATAGGGACGGGAAATCCGCGGTACCACCCTTCTTAACTCAACTTAGAGTTCTCTTCTTAATATTATAAAATTTTAATATGTCAGTGATATAAAAAATAGACTTATATTAGGCTTGCACCGTGTCCTAACTCGCTGTGAAAAGTTTATTATTTTTTACGCGTCTGACATTTTATTAACTATTTATTTGATGATGATTCGTTACCTGAAACATCCTTATTTTCAGATGTAGACTTACTTGTATTCGTTGCTTCATTAGAATTAATTGACTGATTTTCCTCATTCGATACTGTCTCAGTTGTTTCACTCGTTGGAGTTTCATTATTAACATTTGGATTTACATCTTGTGGATTTAAATGCTGTATATTTTCTTGTGTCACTTGTTCTGCATCAAAATCATAATTTAATAAGTAATCCCAATCATCATTTTTCAATAAATCCAGCTGTGCTTCTACAAGCATACGAAATCTTGATCTAAATATTTTAGATTGACGTTTCATATCTTCAGTTTGGAAAGATAAATGACGCGCTTTTTCAATAGCATCATTTACAATCAAATCAGCTTGCGCTTTTGCTTTAGAGATAATTGCTTCTGATTCTTTGGTGGCAGCAATTTTTGTTTGTTCTCCAGCTTGTTGAGCTTGAATAAGCGCATCACTTACTGATTGATGAACATCTTGATAAGATTTAATATTAGTATCTCTCTCTTCAATCACTTTTTCAAGTTGTTTTTTTTCTTCTTTAAGTCTTTCAATCTCATTACTTAATTGAGTTAAAAAGTCGCTAACTTCAGCAGGCTCCAAACCATTTTTCACTCTTGTAAATTCCTTATTTCTTATTTCATTAGGTGTAAAAGCCATCTGTTATCCTCCTTAAAACAAACCATCATAAAGGTGTTTTTATTATTTATCAATCAATATCATTTACTTAAATAGTGTTTGATACGTTATATGAACTTTTTCTTTTTTAGTTTTGCCACCTATATCAACAATTCGAGCACGTCCAAATCCTTGAATAGAGAGCAAGTCATTGTTTTGAAGTTGAAAATCGGGAGAATCGATTAAAGTATGATTCACTTTTACCCGTTTTTTTTCAATCAATTGTTTAGCAATGGATCTAGATTTTCGAATCATTTCTTTTAAAACGACATCTAATCTTAAAGCACTGACTGTACTATGATGAATATTCCAATTCTCTTTTGATTGTATCATATCTTTAAATGGAATAGAATCAAGTTTAACTGTAGCACCTTTAATCTTTGTTAATTCCATCATAATATATGATTCCAATTGCTTTGTCAAAACAAACTGAATCGTATCACCAACAAGTATATCTCCTACTTGTTCTCTTTCTATACCTAAAGACATTAAAGTTCCAAGTACATGTTGATGTTGAATAGACACAAATTTCTCAGGATAATTAATTTGGATTAATACTTCTTCAAAATCATCTTCGGTAGGCTCAAAATAACTAGGCGTAATAATTGCTCTCTTTCTCTCTGCGGATTGACCACCGAAATAGCTCACTTTCATATCTTCAAAACTACCGACGATGACTTCTAATATATATTGTCCTCTAGGATCTAAAAATGAAGTCAATACAGGTGCATATTGTTGATTAACTTGTTCACATTTATCTAATAATTGATCAATAAGTGATTGTTCTTCATTTCTAAAGTGCTGATAAATATCGATGAATAACGCCTCCTTTTTTAAGTATTAAAGAGCCTGAGACATTATGCATATCACAGGCTCTACTAACTTATTATAAAACTATTTTAGTATTAAATAATTTAATATCATATCAAAAATACTTTTTAATCCATATTGAAATAATACAAGTACAAATAATGCTACAATTGATGAAATGTCAATCATACCAATGGGAGGAATAATCTTTCTAAATGGCTCTAAGAAAGGTTCATATATCTTACTTAAAAATGACCCAAATTTAGATTCTCTAATTGTTGGAACCCATGAAGTAAAGAAATAAATAATCATTCCCCAATAATAAATTTGAACTAGTAATAATATAAAGTTAAATATACTAGCTAATATACCAACATCCATATATTATATTCTACTCCTTAAATTATTCGTAATGTTGTTGTGTACTCATCTGTTCAAGGTGATCAGTAATACTACCTGCTACCTCAACATTATCAGGTGTACAAAGGAAGATATCAGCACCTACACGTTGTATATCCCCGCCAATGGCATAAACTGTTCCGCTTAAGAAGTCAATAATACGTTTCGCTGATACTTTATCAATACGTTGTAAGTTAACTAATGTCGCACGACGATTTTTAAGTTCATCTGCAATGTCTTGAGTATCTGAAAATACACGAGGTTCAAATAAGCACATTTTTGAATTTTCGTAATTACTATAACCTATACCAACCGATTGATTCATAGTAACAACGTTTTTTGAATTAGACTTATTTGATGTATTTCCCATACGATAATTCCTTTCTTCAGTATTGTAATTTCTTGATACTTTCTTTTGAGGTACAGTTTTTAAGTGATTTTGATTATTTTGTGTTCTTTCAATAGGTTGTTGTTGCATATTACGATTTTGATTTTCTTCGTTTTGTGTTACACGCTGTTGTCTTTCAGCAGGGCTTTCGACTTCTTCTTCATCTTCCATTAGAAAAAAATTATTAAATAAATCCTTGATAGCCATGGGGCTCACTCCTCTTCTCCAACAAGTTTAGTCCCTATTCTTATAAATGTAGCACCTTCTTCTATAGCAATAGTATAATCATTACTCATTCCCATAGATAAATATTCACATGGTGCATAATTCAATTTAAGGTTTTTAATTTCATCTCGTTTTAATCTCAATTGTTTAAATAACTGATGTATGTAATCTTTATCATCGGTATAAGGCGCCATTGTCATTAATCCAACAATTTTAATATTGTCGAATTCTTTAATTTGTTCAATAAAATCATTAACTTCACTAAGCGCAATACCATGTTTAGTTTCTTCACCAGAAACATTCACTTGGATAAAGCATGAAATAGTGTGAGTTGCTCTTTTATTAATTTCTTTTGCTAAACTCAAACGATCTAGTGCATGTAAATAATCGATGTCATTAATCACATCTTTTACTTTTCTAGACTGTAGTGAGCCGATAAAATGCATTGTAACATCTTTAGGTAGGGCTTGTTTTTTTTCTAAAAAACCTTCTAATCTATTTTCTCCAAAGTGTCTTAAACCGGCATCATACGCTTCTTTTGCTCGGTCTATTGTAACATATTTTGTTACTGCAATCACGTTTGGAGCGGTCTTAATCACACTTTTTTCAAGATGATGATTAATTTCCGCTTGTATTTTCTCTAAATTTTCTGTCACTTTCATTGTATATCAACCTCTTAACTTTGTAATGACATAAAGGATTATAGTAATATAACTGCATTACACTACACTTCTCCCTTTTGACCTATAAATGCTAGCATCCTACCAGTTTTACCCTTTTCAACACGATAAGAGAAAAAAAGCGATAAGTCTTCTGACGTAGTATATTTAGTAATATCAATATTTTCAGCTGGTACGCCACTATTTTTTAATAATAAAGCGTTGGCTAATTTTAAATCAATACCATGTCGATCAGTATCTCGTGTTTCAATATAATTATCAGGATTAATAGGTAATGTTTCAAATTTCTTTTTAATATCATCATTTATTTCATAGGTTGAAGAAGTCGCTGGACCTATGACTACATTTAAATCTTGATAGTCAAATTCTACATGTTTAAGCATTTCTACTACTATTTGACCATATGTTCCTCTCCACCCCGCATGAGCTAGAGCGATAAAATGATGTTTCTCACTATAAAAATATACAGGTACACAATCAGCATAGCACATCGTTAATAATATATCTGAATCATAAGTATACATACCATCAATTCCATATAATTCATTACCTAATGCTTTAATATTAGCACCACAATGTGCTTTAGTAATGTGAACGATATTATTTTCGTGTGTTTGAATAGGAAAAACCCATTGTTGTGTAGGAAAGTGGATAGCATTAGCTAATATCTCTTGATGATGCGTCACATGACTAGGTTCATCATCAATGTAACGTGCCATATTAAATGCATCTCTTGGATATGGACTCTTTCCATCTTCACGTGTAGTAAAACCAAGTGTTAACTGATCATATTGTGATGTATAACTCAAATAATGTGGCTGTTTTATAAATCTTTCCACGTTGTGAAAACCACCTTCACTTTTATGAATAGTCATACCTAGACTATTGTTTTATATTTTATCTACATTTCGATTAAAAGATGTATATAAATGTATTATATAACATAATGCTTTTTAAATTAAATAAAACAAAAAGAGCAGCGTTCTCCTCAGAAATCACTGCTCCTTTCTTTATATTTATACTTTAATATTAGCGTCTAGTTCTTCTAGAACGTCTTTCTTCTCTATTACGAATAAAGCTAGGAATATCATCATCTTTAGTAGCATGACTTCTTTCGCTTAGACCATCAGAAGGACGTGAATTAGATGCACTATGTGTGAATGAGTCTTCTTTTGGTGCACTTTGAGTTGATGTGCTAGAAGTTGCACTTGAACCAAAACCAGTACTTGACGCTTTACGTCCTTGAGATGTTGGTTTATCTTCAAATCCAGTTGCGATTACTGTTACAACAATTTCATCTTGTAATTCTGGATTAATTACAGTACCAAAAATCATATTTACATCTTCATCTGCTGCATCTTGTACAATATCAGCTGCTTCTTGAGCTTCGAATAAAGATAAAGATTCGCCACCTGTGATGTTCATTAACACACCTTGAGCACCAACAATTGATGTTTCAAGTAATGGAGATGAAATAGCTTTTTTAGCTGCTTCCACTGCTCTATTTTCGCCTGAAGATACACCAATACCCATTAATGCAGAACCTTGGTTAGACATAATTGTCTTAACGTCAGCAAAGTCTAAGTTCACTTCACCTGATACAGCGATTAAATCAGAGATACCTTGAACACCTTGACGTAAAACATTATCTGCTTCTTTAAATGCTTCCATCATAGGAGTTGATTTATCAACAATATCTAATAAACGATCATTAGGGATAACGATTAATGTATCAACTGCCGCTTTCATAGCTTCAACACCTGCTGCTGCTTGTGTAGAACGTTTACGTCCTTCGAAGCCAAATGGACGAGTTACAACACCAACTGTTAATGCTCCCATTTCTTTAGCAATTTTAGCAACTACTGGTGCAGCACCTGTACCAGTACCGCCACCCATACCAGCAGTAACGAATACCATATCAGCGCCTTGAATAGCATCTTCAATTTGTTCGCGTGATTCTTCAGCAGCTTTTTTTCCAATTTCTGGATTTGCACCCGCACCTAAACCACGTGTTAATTTTTCACCAATTTGTATTTTAGATTCTGCTTTAGATAAGTTTAAAGCTTGCCCATCAGTGTTAATGGCAATAAATTCAACATTGTTCATTCCATGATCAATCATGCGGTTAACAGCGTTGTTACCGCCGCCACCTACACCGATGACTTTTAATGTCGCCAAATGATTAAATCCTTGTTCAAATTCTAACATTTATTTTTCCTCCTAGTCTTAATGGCCAATTATTCAAATAGAGATTTCATAAGTTTTTTAAATTTGCTTTCTTCTTTATCAGATTTTTCATGTTCATCATCATAATGATGTGTTCCATCTTGATGGTCGTTTTCGTCATACGTTTCATAATCATCATGTTTCTCCGCTTTTTCACGTACTTCCGACTGATGATTTTCGTCAGTGTCTTCGTTTTTATTAGATTTAAGTTTAAACCAGTCAAAGCCACCTGATTTTGAAGTATGATTGTGTTCGTCATTTTCAATGACTTCTTCTTCAAATTCATCATTATCTTGATAATTTATTGTAACATAATCTAATAATTCATCAAATGTGATACTACTAGATATTGTAGAAATCGCTGAAGTAAATTCAGGTTTTCTAATTCCCATTTGAGAAGGTGTATGGATTCTTATTTTTTCATTAACCATTGTACTTAGTAATTCTTTAACACCTAATAAGTTTGAAGAACCACCTGTAACAATGAATCCACCATTTACTTTAGTTAATTCTAAATCTACCAACACATCAAATACCTCATCAAAGATATCTTGCATTGTTCTTTCAATAATTGCACTTAAATCTTTTTGAGTATACTCTACTAATTCATCACTATCTACCTGATCAACACTGAAGACGTCTTGATCAGACGCTGATTGTGTATAAGCATGTCCATATTGATGCTTAATTTTTTCAGCTGTTTCATATGTAGTGTTTAATTCTTCTGCGATATCATCTGTAATATCACGTCCAGCTAATTCAATTGAATCGGCATCTACAAGTTCACCACGTTCATAAAAGGCGATTTGAGTGAGATCTTCACCAATATCAATGACACATGCACCTAATTCTTTTTCAGTTGCAGATAAAATAGAGCCATAGTTATAAGCATCTGAATAAACATCCAATACATCTACCCCACAAGATTCTACACATTTAATCATATTAATTAGAATAGACTTGTGAATGGCAATAACACCTGCTTCTACTTTTAACGAATGTCTTGCAATAAGTTCTTTAGGATCCGAAACCTCGTTATCTCCATCTACAATGAATTTAATTGGAAATACATCAATAACTTCTGTATCAGGTACATCATTTTTTTGACGTATACCTTCCAATACTGTTTCAATATGTGATCCACTAATTTCTGTATCTTCGTAAAAATCAATTTCGTTTGCTTCATCGTACACTTCGGTACCGATGATAGGTAATTTTAAGAAAACTTCTTTTATATCCACACCTGATGCGATAGAAGCTTTTTTAATTGTATCTTTAATTGCTTGTTTCGCAATATCAAAATCATCAATCAATCCATTCTTAATACCGCTAGTGTAGGTTTGCCCTGTACCTATCACATTAATACCATTGTGAAATTTTTCGCCTACTATTGTTTTAACACTTGATGAACCAATATCTATGCTTACATAGTAATGTTCCTCCATAGATAGGCACCTCCTGACAAAATACTATTAAAATACACTATATTTAGTTTACAATACGTCGTTTAGCTTGTGAACTATAAACACATATTATTATCGAAATTTTTTAATTATTTGTATCCGATTGTTCGCTTATTTTATTTAATGCACTTTGTAATTCATTTTTTGCTTCTGTTTCTTGCTGTGTTTTTTGTCGAACATTTTGATCGGACTTAGAATTAATACTGCTATTTTCATTATATGGAATAAATGATGCTCCTACAGATAAATCAATATATCCTTGTGTTTTTAAATGACCTGAACTATCTTTTGCAAGCGATTGGGACATTTGAGGATAATACTCGATTTTGTTAGCTAGAGTATTCATATCTCCTACTACTTGCATGCCATCTTTCATATACAAAAGGACTCGATTTTGTTGATTCTGTAAAGGTGCATAGTTAATTTCTGAAATCATATCTCTCGTTTCATTAGACATTTTAGATAATGCTTTCGTGATACTATTTAAATTATCACCTTTAAAATCTTCTAATACAGGTGCACTATTCGCAATATCACCATTATAATTGTCTAATTTTTTATTTCCTTCAATTATTGGCACATATTTATTTTTATCTTTTACAATACCTACTAAATTATTTTCAATAATTTTAACATTTAAAGTATTAGGCAACTGTTTATGAATCTGAACATCTTTAATTAATGAATTTTTCTTTAAATTATTGATAGCTTTGCTTTTACTAAAAGTATAAATACGTGACCCTTTTTTGACATTTAATTCTTTTTCAACTTGACTATCACTTACATTATGATTACCACTAATATTAACATGAGAAATTCTACTTAAAGGTGTAAACATATATAGTAGAAATAATATAATTAAAAGCATTAAAGCAGTAATAATAATATATTGAATACGTTTTTGTCGCTTTCTTCTATCTATCTTTTGTTGTTCTCGTTTTTCAGCTACCGTTAAATGACTATATTTATCATTTTGAAATTTATGACGCTTTTCTCTTAAACTTGTTTTTACTTCTTTCTTTAAATTTTCATTTTTATTTTTCGAAGAATTTAAAGGATTATTTGACGTTCTATCATTTGAAAGATTCTTTTCTTTTTGGAGACTATCTTTTGGTTTAACATCATCTTTAATTTTTTTATTTTTATCATTTTCTAATTCAGTTTTGTCTTTATCAAATGAAGGATTGATAGAACGAATCTTTTTATTTCTATTGCCCCTTGTATCATCCAATTACTTCACATCCTTTAATTAAGATGGTAGGTATGCACGGAAACTTTCAATAAATCTTTCGCCACGTTCTTCAAATGTTTTATATTGATCCCAACTTGCACATGCTGGTGAAAGTAAAACAACATCATTAGGTTCAATGACATCTTGAACTTTTTTTACTGCATCTTCTATATCAACTGCCTTGATTACTTCTTTACCTTGACTATTACCTAATTTAGCGAATTTATCTTGAGTTTCACCGAAGACTACCATTACTCTAACATGCTTCATGTAAGGAATTAATTCATCAAATCCATTACCTCGATCTAAACCACCACATAACCAGATAATAGGTTGTTTAAATGAATTTAAAGCAAACTGTGTTGCTAATGTATTGGTTGCTTTAGAGTCATTATAGTATTTATTTGTTCGATTCGTTCCAATATATTGTAATCGATGTTCAATACCTGAGAATGTTGTTAAACTATCTACGATAGCCTTAATTGGTACGCCTGCAAGTATCGCAGCTAAAACAGCAGCTAAAATATTTTCTAAGTTATGTTCTCCAGGTAAAACTAAGTCATCTATATTAATAAGGTTAACATCATTATAAACGATATAATTATCTTTAATATAGATACCATCTACTTCTTGTTGAGTAGAAAAATATAATGTTTTAGCTTTTAAATTTTCAGTTTCAATTAAATGACGTTGATGATAATTACAAATCAAATAATCATCTTCTGTTTGATTTTTGTAAATACGTCGCTTCGCATTTTGATAATTTTCTAATGACTCATGATAATCTAAATGAGCAGAATAGATATTTGTAATGATGGCAATGTGAGGTCTGTAACGTTCAATGCCAAGTAATTGGAATGAAGATAATTCAGTAATTAGATATTCATTAGATGACGTTTCTTGAGCTACTTTAGAAGCAACATACCCAATATTTCCTGAAAGTCTTCCAGTTAATCTACTTTTTTTAAACATATCTCCAATAAGAGAAGTTGTTGTTGTTTTACCATTTGTACCAGTCACAGCGATAATTGGAGCTTCAGAAATTAAATAACTTAATTCTACTTCAGTTAAAATTTTAAGACCTCGTTGATATGCTTCATCAATGATTGAAACTGTATAAGGTATACCTGGGTTTTTAACAATAATCGGGTTGCTATCAAGTAATGATAATGGATGACCGCCATCAACAATTTTCACACCTAATGTTTCTAAGTCTTTTGCATGAGGATTTTTAGATAAATCTTTCCCATCATTTACAGTTACATTTGCACCTAATTTAACTAATAACTTAGCAGCTTCATAACCACTTTTTGCTAATCCAACTACAAGAACATCTTTATTCTCTAATCCTGTATAATTTAGCATTCTAATGCACTCCTATCCATAATCCAATTAATCCTGAAATTAAACCCACAAGCCAAAATACTGAAACAACTTTCCATTCACTCCATCCGCTAAGTTCAAAATGATGATGAATTGGTGTCATTTTAAAGATTCTTTTTTTAGTTAATTTATAAGATGATACTTGTAACATGACTGATAATGTTTCAATAACAAACACTAAACCTACAAAAAGTAAAGAAATTTCTTGGTTTAACATAATTGAAATTGTAGAAAAAATACCACCTAATGCTAAGCTTCCTGTATCTCCCATAAACACCTTAGCTGGATTTAAGTTATACGGTAAGAAACCGAGTAATGCAAAAATCATAATAATACAAAAAGTACCAATTGCAGGAGCATTTAACATGAAACTCATAATTGCATACATAGTGAATCCAATAATTGATAAGCCAGTTGCTAACCCATCCAATCCATCAGTTAAATTAACTGCGTTTGAAAACCCAACTTGCCAAAAAACAATAAAAATAACATACGCAAACGACAATGGAATTCCAAAATTAGTAAATGGAATATTTACACTTGTTGAAAATTCTATTAAATGAAAAACATCGCTTAGAATAAAAAATATAATTGCTATTGCAATTTGAGCTAAAAATTTCTGCTTACTTGTAAGTCCTTGGTTATTTTTTTTAACTACAATAATGTAATCATCAATAAAACCAATGAGTCCAAATCCTATTGTGACAAAAAGTAATAGAATAATAGGATTAGAATGATCTGTAAAAAATATAGCAATCATAGATGTAATAATAATACTAATTAAAAATGTTAAACCACCCATAGTTGGTGTACCCGTTTTTTTCATATGACTTTGAGGACCTTCTTCACGGATACTTTGACCAAATTTCATTCTTTTAAGTGTCGGTATAAGTACAGGAACTAAAATAAATGTGATAAGTAATGCGATAATCGCAAATATAAAAAGCATGGTAATCTCCTTTATGTATTTTAAATTTATTCGTTTTTCACTTTATTTCCTTTATAATCTTATCAATTTTCAAACTAATTTTATATATATTATGTAAAAAATTGAGATTATAAATAAGGTATTCATAATATATGACACCTTATTTATAATCATTTAAAATGACGTCATTTGTTCTTATGAATCGTTTTTATCATTAGACGCTGCATCAGTTGAATTATCTGAAGAGTTATTTGAATCAGATCCACTCGAATCAGTTAAGGATGTACTATCATTAGGATCTTCAGTAGATAATTCTATTTCAATTTTATTATTACTTTTGAGTGTTGACCCACTCGCTACAGATTGTTTTGTTACGTATCCACTACCTTTAGTCGTAACATTGATTCCCGTTAATTCTTGGAAGGCTAGGACATCGTCTGTTGTCCAACCTTTCATATTTGGCATAGTAATATCGCCGTCTGTCACTGCTAACACTTTACTATTCGGTAATAATCTTGTATTAGCTCTAGTAGATTGAGCTTTTATTGTATTACCATTACCAATAATGACAGGTTGTAAGTCTTTTCCTTTAAGACTATTTTGTGCTTTTTGACTGGATTGTCCTACAACATTTGGCACTTTACTATACTGTGCTGATTGAGTTTCATCTTTCTTAGAGCCTACATTTAAATATTTAAGTGTATTTTCCATGATAGGTTTAAAAGCTTTACTTACCCCTAATTCATATGCTTCTTGATCATTTTTCTGAGCAAGACTCATACCGGCATAAACAATAACTCTTGGATGTTTTTTTGGCGCATCTCCCATAAAACTTACAAAGTAAGGATTTGCTCCTTTAACGTATCCACTACCATTTTCATTAACGACCTGAGCAGTACCTGTCTTTCCTTCAACATCATAGCCATCAATACGATAATTGGAAGCATGGCTTTTATCACTATTTACTACTTTATCTAATTCTGTTTCAACTTTGTCCGCAGTTTCTGAAGTAATAGGTTTTCCAGCTATATTCTTTTCACCTTTATAGAATGTTTTCTTTGATATTGGATTATCTATACTTTGAACAAACCAAGGTTTTAACATATTTCCTTTATTAAAGAAAGCTGATTGTGCTTGTATCATTTGTACAGGCGTCACTGTAGTCGATTGACCGAATGCTGATGTTTTTTGTTGTAATTCATTTGACCAAGCAATATTTCCTTTTAATTCTCCATCAAACATACCATTTGTGGATTTACCAAAACCAAAGCGCTCGTACCAGGATTTCATTTTATCAGCACCAACTAAATCTTGAAGATGCATCATCAATGTATTAGATGAGTATGTGAAACCTAATGACATTGGAATTTCTCCCCAACCGGTTTTGTTCCAGTCAGAAATTCTTGAACCCATAATATCACGATGACCCGATTCATATTTTTCTTTAGGATTAAATTTACCTTCTTGAATGGCGGCTGCTAATCCATATGATTTAAATGTTGACCCAGGCTCATATGCACTTTGATATAAATCATTAGCCCATTTTTTTCCAAAGTCTTTACCCGTTTCGGGGTTGAAAGTTGGACGTTGACTGTATGCAAGAATTTCTCCTGTTTTAGCATCCATAACCACTGCAAATAAATCTTTAGGTTCATATCGTTTCACCATATCATCAAGGGCCTCTTCGACAAATACTTGTATATTTGAATCAATAGTTAAATGAACGTCATCGCCACGTTTTGGCGCTTTTTCATTTTTACTGTTTGGTGCAATATAACCCCAAATGTCATGTATATAAGATAGCGAGCCTTTCTGTCCATTTAGATAACTATTAAAAATCTTTTCTACACCTAATGCACCATTTAATTCCCCAGTATCAGGATTTTTTTGAGCCATACCAATTAAATGAGAAGCAAAATTACCGTTAGGATAGAATCGTTCAGTTTCTGGATATAAAGTGATTCCTGGTAAGTCCATTTTATCGAGTTTAACTTTATCTTGATATGTTAAATTTGTCCCTTTCTGTCCAAATTCAACTTGAAAGGCTTTCTTTTGATTAAGACGTTTTTCAATTTCATCCGGCTTCATATCAATAATTTTTGATAATTGTTTTGCTGTTTTCTTTTTATCTTTAACATACCTTGGTGTATCACCAACTTCTCCAGCATTTTTATCAATAATAGCTACTAATTTATATCTTTGAACATCTTCGGCTAAAATTTTACCGTTTCTATCGTAGATTTTCCCTCTTTCAGGCTGTTCTTGCGTTTTTACGAGATATTTTTCATTAGCGCGCATCACTAAATTTTGTCCAACTGAATGTCCAGTTATCATGATATATGAATATCTTAAAACCAATACAAAAAAGAGCAGTCCGAATAATCCAACAAGGAGGACTGCTCCTAATTTATTTTTTCTAATTTTAATTTTTCGCTTCGCCATTAGTACGCACTACCTTTACATTATCGTTCTTTAGGCTCATACCTTGTTTTTTAGCCTGATCGTAAATGCGCTCATAAGAAGAATTTTTCTTTATTTCAGATTGAATTGCATTGTTTTCATTAGATTGTTGTTCAATCTTTTGATCTAACTCGGCAATTTTATCATTTGTATCATACGCATCCATTTTTAAAGATAGCATATAGATTGCTAGAACAGCAATTGCTGTGACAAGCGTTATGTATAAAAATTTCTCAAATCGCGTAAGTTGAACAACAACCTTTTTAGTTACTGTTTTCGTCTCAGTTTGTGTATTTGGTTGTTCTTTCGGTATGCTAGTGTGCTGAATGTGTTCATATGGTTCGTAAATTTTTTCTACAGCCATCCTCAATTACTCCTTATTTTAATATTTCAGCAACACGTAATTTTGCACTACGTGCTCTATTATTTTCGTCTAAATCCTCTTCTGTAGCAGTAATTGGTTTACGATTTACTCGTTTCAACTTAGGTGTATAAGCTTCAGGAATAATTGGTAACCCTCTAGGCACGTCAGGTCCTTTTTCGTATTCTTGGAAAATTTGCTTACATAGTCTATCTTCCAGAGAATGGAAAGTAATGACTGAAATCCTACCTCTTACTTTAACATGCTCAATGGCTTGTTCAATTGAATCTTCAAACGCAGATAGTTCATCGTTCACTGCTATTCTTATCGCTTGGAAAATACGTTTAGCAGGATGACCACCTTTTCTTCGCGCTTTAGCTGGAATACCTTCTTTAATAATGTCTACAAGCTCTAATGTTGTTTCAATAGGTTGTTGTTCACGGTGTGCTTCTATTCTTCTCGCTATTTGTTTAGAAAACTTTTCTTCTCCATAACGATAAAAGATTTTAACCAATGCCTCATAAGGCCAATCATTAACAACATCATATGCAGTTAATTCTTGCGTTTGATCCATACGCATATCTAACTTTGCATCATGATGATAACTAAACCCTCTTTCAGGTATATCAAGTTGTGGACTTGAAACACCTAAGTCATAGTAAATACCATCTACTTTTTCAATTCCTAAATTTTTCAAAATATCAGTTAATTCTCTAAAGTTATTATGTACAAACGTGACCTTGTGTAAGTGATCTTTTAGTACTTCTTTAGCATTTTCTAAGGCAGTAGTATCTTGATCGATTGCAATCAACCTACCGTCATCGTTTAATTGATTTAATAAATAGAGTGCATGACCGGCTCCACCAAGCGTACAATCTACATATATGCCATCCTCTTTGATGTCTAATTCATCTATTGTTTCTTTTAGCATAACGCTTACATGATGAAACACTACAAATTCCTCCATTAAAAATCAAAATCTATCAAATCTTCGGCAATATCTTCAAAACTTTCTTCTGATTCTTCATAAAATTCATTCCAAGTTCCTCTGTCCCAAATCTCTATACGATTTGAGACACCTATTACCGTACATTCTTTTGTTAAATTTGCGTATTTCCTCAAATTTTGAGGAATGTTAATACGTCCTTGCTTATCTAGCTCTACTTCGATAGCTCCAGAGAAGAACATACGCATAAACTTACGTGCGTCTTTTTTTGTCATAGGTAAGGTTTTCATTTTCTCTTCAATCTGTTGCCATTCTTCAAGCGTGTAGCCAAACAAACATTTATCAAGGCCTCGTGTGATAATAAAACGTTCATTTAAGTCATATCTAAACTTAGATGGAATTATCATACGTCCTTTAGCATCTAATTGATGCTCGTATTCTCCCATGAACATTATTACCACCTCACCTTATTAATAATTTACCACATCTCACCACTATCCTCCACTAATTATGTAAAATATCTTAAAATTCTTTAATTTGACATAAAAAGACCCATATTATCTATTTAAATAATATGGGTCTTTCCTTATAAATTAAGGTTTTATAACTATTTGGTTAAATGTATATTTAAGTGGAGGATAAGTGGAGGGACTGAACACATCTATCCCAAATTCATTCATCATTTGAAGTGGATTCCAAATTCTTTCTTGTAGGCCACCCATTGGATGCAATACATGTTCAACCTCTCTAAAATGTTTCATACTTATATCGTTATCTCTTTCAATATTAAGTAAATAACGATTTAACAAATATTCAAATTGTTTATTATGAATGTCATAATTTTTCTTTACTAAATTGATATTATCATGATTATCATCAACCTCTTTACGAAGTGATTCGTATATTTCGGCATGATTCTCTTTTAAAGACTCTACTTTTTTAATAAATGTGTCTGAGGCCTTGCTACGAACAAATTTTTCTCTATCTGTTTCTATGCCGTTCATAATAACATTTTCAGCATTTAACTTATACTGATTAATTAGCTTTTCTATTCTAATTGGTAAATAAGTGATTTTCATTCTTGGTAAAACAATAGGCATTTCAACATCTAAAATTTTAAATACTTCATTCAATTCAGCCCAGTATTTAATTTCACTTGGTCCTCCAATAAAAGCTACCGTATTAAATAGCCATTCTTCCATAACTGGTCTAGTCACAACATTATTAGAAAAACGAGTTGGTTCTTTTTCAACTAATTTTAATAATTCATCTTTATTATATGTAATATCTGATTTACTCAATTTGAATACATCATCTTTTTTAGTAATTAGTTGACGCATACTATCTTCATGAAGGAACAAATGGACATTGGTATCTGTTTCAATCATTTTGTTTAAACCGGATTGTGTAGTTAATTTTTGTGTTTTTCTAAACGCTTGGTTAATTTCATTATATTTTTGGATAATACTTTTTAATAATGGTTTCTCCAATTCACGAATTTTTTCATATTGAGCATCAATAAATAGTACACCGTAATCTTTAAATACTTCTTGAAGTAACCCTTTAAAAATATCAGTCCAATTATTGTACTTTTCTATAATCTCTAAACATACTTGATAAAGTGCGTTAGTATGTTTCGTTTCTTTTAATTCTTTAAAAAATTGATTAAGTGCTTCAATCATCTGTTCCTTTTCTGGAATATAGCGAGAAACGCTTGTTTCAGGCGGTGTCATTGTATGATATTTTACTTTATGTAAATGAGCATCTTTTGCATTATAAGCATACGTATGATTTACTTCTTCAAAGTCATGATCTTCACCTGCAATCCAAAAAACAGGCACAACCGTTTGTTGATATGTTTCAGTTAATTCACGACTTAAATTAACAATTGAAAGAATTTTATGAAACGTATATAAAGGTCCACCAAAAAGACCAGCTTGCTGGCCACCAATTACCACTTTAGATCCTTCACTGAGTGCAGTAAGATGAGTCTGTTGAATTTCTGTTATATTCAAATCTGACATATATGATTTTATCACTTGAGCAAGTTGTTGCTCTCTACCATTATTAGGACGATCCATTCTTTGATCAAAACTAAATGGTTTGACTGGATTATATTGATAAAATTTCAATAATGTTTCATCACTGTTTTCTAATTTAGTAATAAATGAATCTTTTTCTTGAAAATTAGTTACTTTACAGTTCATTCCCTTACTCCTTCAATATAACATTACTTATTCAGTATAAAGATTATATCCCTAGATGACAATTTTAAGGCTTAACTATTGAAATTCACATCCATTTTATCAGATTATAAGTCATTAATATGTTATTAAATGAAAATCGTATATTAATGACGATACAATATATATAAAGAATTTAAATGATGATGAGAACATGACTAAAGTTCAACATCTTAAAATAAATTAAAAAACTGTTGAATTATTTGAGGCATTTAGAGAAATTGATAATGAAGACTTGCATAAGGAGTCAATATATTTGTATGATCTCTAAACAATTAAGCTATAAACGCTATTTGCATAAATAAGCCTGAGCCATTTAGCTCAGGTCTCTTATTAATTATTCTTCAACTAAATTAACCAATTCATATAAAGATTGTATTTCATAATCTGGTACAATATCACTGTTATTTTCTTTATTACGATAATTAAACCAACATGTTGTAATACCGGCATTTTTTCCACCTAGTATATCTGATGTAAGAGAATCTCCTACTATTATTGAAGTCTTTCTTTTTTCTTCACCAATTCTCTCAAAGATATAATCAAAAAATTCACTCATAGGTTTTTGATATCCTGTTTCTTCTGATATATATACTCCAGATAAGATGTCTTTAAACTCTAATTGAGCAATACGACGTTTTTGGGTATCTGTAACACCATTAGTCACAATAAACAATTCACATTCTTGGCTTAATCGATCAATTGTTTCTAAAGTAGAGTTGAAGAATTTTAATGGTGCTTTAGCTAGTTCGTCTCTAAATAAAACATCAGCTTTTTTACCATCTACGTCTATACCATATTCTTTAAAATAATTAATAAAACGATGTGTTAATACTTCTTCTTTAGATAGTTCATTTTTTTGAAATGCTTCCCAATGATTTTGATTTACTTTCTTAAAATACTGAAAGTCTTCTTCAGTTGGATAATGACCGAAATGATGTGCCATTTGATGAAATGCTCGATCTTCCGCATCAAAAAAATCCACAATTGTATCATCAAAATCAAGTAAAATAGTATCGTATTTCATTTTCATACTCCTAAATTATAGTATGTATATTATTTTAGCAGATTTGTCATGATTCATTAATAATACTAAAAAATAAAAACACTTAAGGATTAATCCTTAAGTGTTGAATACTTGCTATTAAGTATTAGAAACCAAATACTTTACCTAATACACTTGCACCACTTGATACAATGTCAACAATGCTTGTACCTAATTTTGTCCAATCTTGGTTAATTCCTGCGTCTACAGTGTTTCTGATTGCGTCGAATAATTTTTCCATGTTAATAACTCCTTTATACGTAATTAATAATTAATTAAAATCCGAATACTTTACTTAAGATACCTACACCACTTGATACGATGTCAACAATGCTTGTACCTAATTTTGT